>DYPB01000292.1 GCA_020720185.1 Flavobacterium psychrophilum
TAATTTTAAATATTTTACGACTATAAAAATGATAAAAAAATAAAGGTGCTAACATTGTATATGCGATAATTGCGGGCATTAATGGAAACTTGAAACATAGTGCAAGTAAATTACATTTTACGTAATTGAAACATAAGTGCCTTGAAATCCCGCAACTACGCATATACATTCCCGTTAGCACCAATAAATACAAATTAAAAATCGACAGTATGAAGAATTTAATTTTCACAACATTTTTTGCTTTAATTGTTAATTTAACAATTTTTGGACAGAATTTTATTCATTCCAACAACGGACAACTTAACAAAGATTATAATCCAATTGAATTAAAAGGACTAAACTTTTGGGCTTATGATGATGAATATCCCAATACGGACTTTCCGTATGATTATAATTGGTATGCCAATGAGTTTAATGAAGCATCATTCGGCGAAATTCACAACACCTTGTGTTTTAATGTTGTTCGCTTAAATATGGATTTCCGGTTTTTCGAGAATGATGCCAACCCCAATGTTTACATGCAAGCAGGTTGGGATTGGCTCGACGAAAAAATTTTATGGGCAAGAAATAATAATGTCTATTTGATATTAGATATGCACACGCCTCAGGGTGGTTATCAGAGTTTTGGATTTACCGGAAATTTCTGGGGGAGTTCACAGCAGGACATTAACAACAGAACCCGTTTTACAAATTTATGGAAAGAAATTGCCGACCGTTATAAAAATGATACGATTATTGCCGGGTTCGATTTAATAAACGAAGCTATGCCTAATAACAATAGTTCATATTGGACATTAATTCAACAAACCGTCAACCAAATAAGAACAGTCGACATTAACCATTTAATAATCGTAGAAGAAGCATTTAATGCGGACTTTCAATGGCAAAGCATATCGGATAACAATTACTGCATTGACTTTCATTTTTATAATCCATGGGATTTTGTTGCGAATGAAAATGCCTCGCCTTATACCATGACTTTGGAACAGTTGAAACAAGAAATGCTCGACCAAGGTTTGCAATTTGCATTAGACAATAATATCCCGCTAAATATAGGAGAATACGGAATTAAAAGGGAAGTATTAGAAAGACAAGGTTCTAACTGGGAAGTGTATCTGAACCAACTGCATACCTTGTTTGACACATACAATTTAAGCCGACAAATTTGGAACTACCACGCAAACTATTGGGGTTTGCACGAACCTTATAACAACACCTTGCCAAACTCTAATAATGTCAATACAATTCTGTATTCATATTATGAAATTCTTTGTAATACATCATCTGTAAACGAAACAGGATTTTATGAAATGAATATTTATCCGAACCCGGCAGAAGAATATATAATAATTGAAACCAAAATGACAAATTATCAAATTGACATAGTTGATATTAGCGGTAAAACACACAAAACAATAACAGTAAACGGCAACAACAAAATAGAAATATCCAATTTACCGCCGTCAATCTATTTCATAAAGATTTACAATAATTTTAAATATTTTACGACTATAAAAATGATAAAAATATAAATGGTGCTAACATCTTGTAGCCGATAATTGCCGGCTTTTGTTCCAACTTGATACTTT
>DYPB01000293.1 GCA_020720185.1 Flavobacterium psychrophilum
TCATAAAGGAAGGAAGTTTATTATTTCTATTAAATTTTCTACTAAGTTTTTTGTTTTTTAAATACTTTTATTAGTTATGCTCAAGTCCACTAGTCTTAAGTCTTAAATTAAAATTCTTTTTTTCTATCTCTTTTTTGTTTAGAGGATTAAAGAGATTAGTTAAAACCTCTGATAAGTTTTTATAAGTAAAAACTTATAAACTTCAATAGACTCTTCCTTTAAATTGTCTTAGGTTAGAGCCTATTGAATAGACGGACCTGCACATGATATTTTTAACATAACTAATTACTTTTTAAATAATTGGTTATAAGGGTTCTCATTCTCATAGCTTACTTTAAAGGTAGATATTGAAAGTTAATTAAATTAACTTACCCTTTTAAGTTTGTTATATTTGAACTTGCTTTATTTAATACGCAGCCATGCCACGTACATCTAAAAGCTCATTTATATTGCACTTTATGTAGGTTCTGGTTATTGAATGCTAGTGTACTTATAAATTCCTGCTAAGTATTTCTACTCTTTATAAAGCACTACTAAACTCCCTACATTAAGCTTTTCAGCTCTCATATAACTAAGTATCGAATAAGTATCAGATACCCTAAGCTTTATATTATTATGGATCGCTTTTTTTTAAGTGTCGCCACTCCATAACCTTTTTATGTATTTCAAATATGAGCATTGCAATTAATGCAGGATGACAAGCCCTTTATGCTCAATGTCCTTAATACTCCTTATGTTAAAGTACTTATTTATTTATTTATTAAATTCTATTTTTTAAGTATTATTTTTTCTGGTGGTGCAAAGTAAGCCTTAGGGATATACCCTGCACTAATAGACTTAGATAGTTTACTACCGCTTAGATTAGTAGGCATGCCTACTTCAGTACGCTGCTTGTATTTTTTATTTCTTAAGATAACTTCAATACCGTTATGTATCATATTTATCACTCCTATTTTATTTTTCTTTTTTTGTTTTTTGTTCTGTACTTGTATTATTCCCAGATCTTTAAATTTTTAAACTCTTTATTATTTTTTCGTTACAATCTGTTATAATTAAATAAATTCAGGATTGTTTAATAAGTTTGTTTTATTACCTATATTTTTTAGTTCATTTAATTCAACTACTTTAATTAAATCATTTAATAATTGATAAGCTTCTTCTTTTAATTGTACTTCTTTTTTAAATTGTACTTTATCCATTTTTTATTACTCCTTTATTTTTATATTTTTATTATTCCCAAATTTAAAATTTTTTAAACTCTTTATTAAGTTTTATTAAATCAAGTTTTTTCTTTTTATATATAGGAAGGAGTTTTTTCTTTTTATGTAGGAGGAAGTTTAATTTTATTTCCCCTGCTCATAAAAGTATTATGACTCCAGTCACTTTGTTTTTAATCCCTCTTAAGAGTAATATTTTTTGAGCGATAGAGCTAATTATTAAGAGCTATACCAGGTGCTCTTTTAAGTAGGCTCATAATTTTTCACAATTTTTGAAAACTTTTTTGTTTTAAAAATTTTTCACAATTTTTGAAAACTTTTTTGTTTTAAAAATTTTTTTGTTTTAATAATTTTTTGTT
>DYPB01000294.1 GCA_020720185.1 Flavobacterium psychrophilum
CCGTTTTGATTTCGTAATCGGAAATCCGCCGTATATTGGTTATAATGAATGTTGTAAGCAGGAAGTTGATTTCACAAAAAAAATCGGTAATACGAATGATACGTCTATTTCGATGGCGGACGTATTTGGTGTAAATTTAAATTCTGTTACGGGACGGAGAAAATCATATTCTCCGAAACCAAATTTATATGCTTTTTTTACAGCACTTAGTTTGGCTTTACTGAAAAATAATGGTAAACTTAGTTTAATAATTCCGCAAACATTACTGACAACCGGCGATTTGGATGTGCTGCGTTACCATTTGGCAAGATATACCACCATAGAAAAAATTATTACATTCGAGGGCAAATTATTTACTGGCAGGGGTTTAAAACAGAACAAACCGGTTGCAACATCTTCGTTAATTTTTGTTGTCAGAAAACATTATCCTCAAAAAAATCACACAGTCAGTATTATAAATTATAAACCCTACATTGAGAGTGAAGACATTGATTTTTCCCACTATTTAAAACAGGGAGAACGCGAAGAACGGCAAATTTTGCAAAGTGAATTGCTAATAACCGTTTCAAATTGGAATTATATTAAATTTGGCGAACAATACCACGTTTTTGTCGAACAATACAAACAAAATTCAATTTCCGTAGAGGAATATCGAAAAACAAATCTGAAGCATTACGATGAAATTCAATTTGACAAAGGTTTAGTCTTTGATAAAAATAAAATTTCAGAAACAGGTGACTGGCAATTAATTAAATTACCAAATAATTCCTATCAACCTATTCAAATAAAATCGTATATCGACACAGAATATTTACGATTTCCACGAGGAGCGCAAGGTATAGAATTGTTTCAAAATCAATTTAAAATCATCTGGTCATACATGAATCCGAAGCGGTTTTATTTTTCAGATAAAAAAATTATGATTGATTTTGGACGAGTAATTATTTCTTCTGATAATAAATTGGAGTTACTTTTTTTATTTTCCGTTTTAAATTCTAAACTGACTTTTTTTCATTTGGAAAAACTATTTAAAAACACTAACGAACAAGCTCTTTTGATAGGGATTCGTACAGTAAAAGAATTTATTCGTATTCCCAAAATCACAGAAAAAACCAAACACATTAAAGAAGAAATTATTAAACAAACTGAAAAACTTTTAGAGTTAGAAAAATACCAATTAAAAGATTTTGTGGAATTTACAACCTCCATTCAAAAATTTGCCGATGTTATAATTTATGATGATAAAATTGAACTTATCGAAAATTCGGGTAGAGCAATTGCACAAAAAATAACAGCAAAACCCGAACTTGTAAAACAAATAATTGAGGTGCAAAAATTTGAAGGCGAAATTAGTCTCCAAAATCTTAAATATTTAGAAGCTATTGACAAACAAGAACAAAACGAACTAAAAAAACGAATCGATGATTTAGTTTTTTGTTTATATTTTGACATCGAACTTGAAAAAATAAATGAAAATGAATTTTACAAACTAATCCACACCTAAACAAATATGAAAAAACGCATAGCCATACTTGGTTCAACGGGTTCCATCGGAACGCAAACTC
>DYPB01000084.1:0-2040 GCA_020720185.1 Flavobacterium psychrophilum
TACTCAAAATAAATTCAAAAATAGCTATCAGCTAATTTTTAGAACCCACCTATAATTTTCCATCAACAATATTTCCTAAAACACCTTTTACATCGTATAAAACGGCATTTTCTTTTTTTAGTTTTTCAAAATCTAAATTTATAAATTCTTTATGCGAAACGCCCAAAACTATTGCGTCAAATTTTTCGTCTGGTATTGATTTTGTGCAATCTAAATTGTATTCGTGTTTTACCTCTGTTGGGTTTGCCCATGGGTCATAAATTGTAATTTGTATGCCATAATCTTTTAAAGCTGTAATTACATCAACAATTTTTGTATTACGAACATCAGGACAATTTTCTTTAAACGAAATTCCTAACATTAGTAATTTTGCTCCATTAATAACAACTTCTTTTTTTATCATTAACTTCACCACTTGACTGGCAACATATTCGCCCATCGAGTCGTTTAATCGTCTGCCTGCTAAAATAATTTCGGGATGATATCCCATTTCTTGTGCCTTTTGTGCCAAATAATAAGGATCAACACCTATGCAATGACCACCAACCAAACCTGGTTTGAATGGTAAAAAGTTCCATTTTGTGCCAGCTGCTTCGAGAACATCGAGGGTGTTTATATCTAAAATATTAAAAATTTTAGCTAATTCATTTACAAAGGCAATATTGATATCTCGTTGAGAATTTTCTATCACTTTGGCGGCTTCGGCAACTTTAATTGTGGGTGCTAAATGCGTTCCTGCAATGATTACAGATTTATATAAATCATCAACTTTTTTTCCAATTTCTGGTGTAGAACCAGCGGTAACTTTAAGTATTTTTTCAACGGTATGTTCTTTATCTCCAGGGTTTATTCTTTCTGGTGAGTAACCTGCAAAAAAATCAATATTGAATTTTAATCCACTAATTTTTTCTAAAACAGGTACGCACTCATCTTCGGTAACACCTGGATAAACTGTTGATTCATAGATAACTATATCTCCTTTTTTTAATACTTTTCCTACGGTTTCACTTGATTTGTATAATGGTGTTAAATCTGGTCTATTATTTTTATCAACAGGAGTTGGAACGGTAATAATATAATAATTGCAATCTTTTATGTCGTCTAAATTATAGGAGCAAAACAATCCGTTTTCTGATGATTTTTCTAATTTTAAAACCGATTTTAAAAGCTCACTACTAATTTCCAGTGTATTGTCAATTCCAGCATTCAATTCTGAAATCCGTTTTTGATTAATATCAAATCCTACTACTGAATATTTTGTAGCAAAAAGCCTTGCCAATGGCAATCCTACATATCCTAATCCTATTACTGCTATTTTCATAATTTAATCGAAAGTTGAAAGTCATAAGTCGAAAATATTCGAAATTTGAAATTCGTAATTTTTAAGGAGCAAATATATACAATTTTATATTACTGAAACAAAAAAAAAAACCCGACTATTTTTTAATAATCAAGGTATTTTCTTTATTTAGTGAGCCGTATTTATAAGAAAAACCTTTAAATACCGTCAAATAATTTCCCCTTCGGGGAGTGGGGGCTAAAAACCCCAAAAGCACGAAGGTCTTTGAGTTTTTATTGAAATTATACGCTTCAAAGCTATCTAAAAAATTCGCATATTCTCACTATTTACCTGCATGAGTTCACCTTTTTGTTTCAGGACTACTATGCCGTTTTCTGAAGCCTATTTTTCTGATTTTTGTTCAAAGGCTAATCCTGCTATGCCTACATATAATTTATAATTTGCATAATCTGGAATATAGAATTCTGAAATTTTTTGCCTTATGGATAATTAATTTTTCTATATGTTCTTTCTTTACTTTATGTTTTACCTCAACAATAGCCACTGCATTGCCGTTTTCTAAAAAACATCATACTCGTCTTCTAATCGATGCTTTTTGGCTCTTATGTTTTTGCTTACCTCATCAAACTGAACCGAACCTAAATATTTATGATCTTCTAATGCGTTATAAAAAAACTCTTCGGCAGCCTCTCCACTACTATGACCAATATCACCCAACTGACGACCTATTTCTTTTAACT
>DYPB01000084.1:2140-8443 GCA_020720185.1 Flavobacterium psychrophilum
TTAACTCCGCATCGGTTACTTTTATTTGGGCATCGGTTGCTTTTATTTGGGCAGAAGTTTCTTTAAACATAGCATCGGTTTCTTGTTGAGAAATACGCAACTCTATCATTGCTAAAGTATTTTCTTTTAATATTTGTTTTATTTCTTCTAATGTTGTTTCCATAACTTAAAAATTTTCACAAAGATATTAATACTAAACCGCTAAAAAGATATATACAATTATTATTTTATATATCTTTTTAGCGGTTTAGTTTTAGATTACCACCACGATATAGTTTTATTTGATTATCCGAACTTGTATTCTGCTCCGTCGTTGGTTGAGTTTGTGTTTGCGTGGCTTATGCAGGATGAACCCCGGCCTTCCTCGAAGAGGAGGGAGCTAAAAAGCGAGCAACTTTTTGGGTTGTTCGTTTTTTTGTTTGGATTAATTGACAACTCTAATTTAGTCTAAAATCTACCTGTCTTTTTTCTAATTCTGTAAGTAATTCATTTGATATTTTTACTTTCAGCTTGCTTGAAGGCATTGTTAGAGAGGTTATTTTTCTTGTTTCTTCTACTATTTCGGCACTTGTAATTTCTTGATATTCAGATTCTAAAATATCTCCATTTTCATCAATAATAGGTTCCATGATATCCGTTTCTACATTTGAAGGTGTTATTTGTTTTATAATTTTCTCGGTTTCAGATACTTCAAAAAGCACTTGATTATCGCCTTTATTTGCATTAAAAATTAGTTTCAAATCCTCAATAATGTTTTTATCTAAAGTTTTGATATCTAAATTAATAATCAATTTTTTGGCATACATTGACAATACATCTTGCAAATATTGTATCAACATAAACTGCAAACGAGGCTCTCCTTTTTTTCCTGTTTCTCTATCTGCCCAACCTTCTTTTACCAATACTCGCATAAAAGTAAAATTGTTTTGAATTAAAAAATGTCGAAATTTTAAATACTCTTCACCAAATATTTTAAACTCAAAATTATCGTCATATCCTTCTAAAACAAACCCTGCCCAACCTTTTCCGTTTTTAGCAATTTGATGCTGAACATTAGTAATTATCCCACCAAATGTTAGTGTTTTGTTTAAATGCTTGTTCAGATCTTTTAGGTTATCTAATTTTGAGTTACAAAAATATTTCATCTCAAATCGATAATCGTCCAGCGGATGCCCCGAAATGTAAATGCCTACGACTTCTTTTTCTTTAGCTAATTTTTCCATAGTACTCCAATCTTCGCAGGTCGGAATTATAGGCTCGTCAATAATAACATCACTACTTTCAGCAAATAAACTTACTTGCGAAGAATTTTTATTTTCCTGAAATTTTCCGCCAAATCTTATAGCTCTTTCAAAAAAAGGTATTCCCTCACTATCGGTATGAAAATATTGTGCCCGAATAGTGCCTTTAAACGAATCGAAACCACCAGCAAGAACAAGGTTTTCGATGGCTTTTTTATTTGCAGCTCTCAAATCTACTCGTTTTGTTAGGTCAAAAATAGATTTATATTTTCCGTCTTTTCTGTTTTCAACAATAGTTTGAACGGCATTCATCCCAACACCTTTTACAGCACCAATTCCAAACCGAACGGCATATTGCTCGTTTACCGTAAATTTATAAAAACTTTCATTTACATCAGGACCTAAAACTTTTAATCCCATTCGTTTGCATTCTTCCATAAAAAAGGAAACCGATTTTATATTATTCATATTATTACTCAAAACCGCTGCCATATATTCGGCAGGATAATTTGCTTTTAAATAAGCCGTTTGATAGGCAATCCAAGCATAGCAAGTAGCGTGAGATTTGTTAAAAGCATATTCGGCAAAGGCTTCCCAGTCTTTCCAAATTTTTTCTAATTTACCTTCTGCATGTCCTTTTTCGGCAGCTTGAGAGATAAATTTTGGTTTCATCTTATCCAAAATATCCCGTTGTTTTTTTCCCATTGCTTTTCGCAAAACATCGGCATCTCCTTTTGAAAATCCTGCTAATTTTTGCGACAATAACATTACTTGTTCCTGATAAACCGTAATTCCGTAGGTGTCTTTTAATAATTCTTCGCAAACCTCAAGGTCATATTCAATGGTTTCATCACCATTTTTTCTACGAATAAAACTCGGAATATAAGCAATAGGACCTGGTCTATACAAGGCATTCATAGCAATCAAATCGTCAAAAACGGTGGGTTTCAATCCTCGTAAATATTTTTGCATTCCAGCACTTTCATATTGAAAAATACCAACGGTTTCGCCTCGCTGAAAAAGCTCGTAGGTTTTCAAATCATCAATAGGAAACTCATCAGGGTTGAGGTCAATGTTGGAATGGTATTTTACTAATTTTACGGTGTCTTTTATTAAAGTTAGGGTTTTCAATCCCAAGAAATCCATCTTTAGCAAACCTGCACTTTCTACAACCGAGTTGTCAAACTGGGTAACATATAAATCAGAATCTTTTGCAGTGGCAACAGGTACAAAGTTTGTAATATCACTTGGCGTAATAATTACACCACAGGCATGAATCCCTGTATTTCTAAGATTTCCTTCTAACACCAATGCTTGCTGAATGGTTTCGCCACCTAAATCCTCTTCTTTTGATAGGGTGATTAAATCTTTCATTCGTTCGAAATCTTCGGGTCGTAAAACTTTTTTAATCTCGGCTTCGGAATCGTTCATAAACCGAGACAATGACCATTTTGCAGGTAATAAATTTGGAATCAATTTAGTCATTTTTTCGGCTTCAAAAATTGGCAAATCCAAAACTCGAGCGGTATCTTTAATGGCCGATTTTGCTGCCATAGTGCCATAAGTTACAATTTGAGCCACTTGTTTTCGACCATATTTTTTTATAACATAATCCATTACTTTTGACCGACCTTCGTCATCAAAATCAATATCAATATCTGGCAATGAAACCCTTTCTGGATTCAGAAATCGCTCAAAAAGCAAATTGTATTTCAGAGGGTCAATATTAGTAATCCCTAAACAATATGCCACTACTGAACCTGCTGCAGAACCCCGTCCTGGACCAACAGATACATCCATTTTTCGGGCTTCGGCAATAAAATCCTGAACGATTAGAAAATAACCAGGATAGCCTGATTTTTGTATCGTTTTTAATTCAAAATCAATTCGTTCTCTAATTACATCCGTAATTTCTGTATATCGTTTTGAAGCTCCAAGATAGGTTAGGTGTTTCAAATAATTATTCTCGCCACGAACGCCGCCATCATTAGCGTCTTCTAGTACTTTAAAATCGGTTGGAATTTCAAATTTTGGTAATAAAACTTCTCTGGATAAATTGTAAATTTCTATTTTATCTACAATTTTCTGAATGTTTGAAATAGATTCGGGCAAATCAGCGAATAGTTTTTTCATTTCATCACCTGTTTTGAAATAATATTCCTGATTAGGTAACCCAAACCGATATCCTCTTCCGTTTCCTATTGGGGTTGCTTGTTTTTCACCATCTCTAACACATAACAAAATATCGTGGGCATTTGCATCGTTTTTTTCTACATAAAATGAATTATTGGTGGCAACAATTTTTACTTCGTGTTTTTTTGATAATAAAACCAAACTCTCGTTTACTCGGTTTTCATTTTCCTGATTATGTCTCATCAACTCTATGTAGAAATCATCGCCAAATTCATTTTTCCACCAAATTAAGGCTTCTTCTGCTTGTTTTTCGCCAACATTTAACAGTTTACTGGGAATTTCGCCATATAAACTACCTGATAAAACAATAATATCTTCTTTATATTTTTGTATAATATTTCTATCTATTCTAGGCACATAATAAAAACCGTCGGTATGGGCAATGGACGACATTTTTGCCAAATTATGATAAGCTTTTTTGTTTTTTGCAAGCATAACTATTTGATAACCATTGTCTTTTCTGGTTTTATCTAAATGGTCTTCACAAACAAAAAACTCGCATCCTACAATGGGTTTTATAATTTGCTCTGTTGGATTTTCTCCTTTCTCAAGTAGTTCTTTGTTTTTGTTTTGAACAGTTTTGTTATGATTTAAAATATCTCTAACAAAATGAAAAGCTCCCATTAGGTTAGAAAAATCGGTTATAGCAACGGCTGGCATCTTTAGTTTTGCTGTTATTTTTACTAACGATTCTATTGAAATCGTGGATTGTAAGACAGAAAACTGGGTGTGGTTATGCAAATGCACAAAAGGAGTTTCTAAAAGTGCCTTTTTATTGTCGGACAATGTTTTTTTAGAAATAATTTTATCTTCGCCGCCACCTTGTTGTTGTTTAATCCTGTCTGACGCTTCTTTTAAATTAATATGTTGTAAACCTATTAATGAAATCTCCGTTGGATTTTTAATCTGAAAATCCTCAAAATATTCTTGCTCAACCCCAAGCGCTCTTTTTGTAAAAATCTCGGTTCTGATGAGTTCAAAAAAACATCTCGCCGTTGCCTCAACATCGGCAGTAGCATTGTGTGCTTCGTCAAACGGTTTGTTAAACAAATATTGATGCAATTCGGTTAGTGTAGGGAGTTTGTATTTTCCGCCTCTGCCACCTGGCAATTTTAATAAAGTAGCGGTTGTTTCGGTACAGGTATCCAAGACGGGAATTGTTGCCATTTGGGTTGCTATACCTGCCCGATGAAATTCGGCACCCATTATATTAAGGTCAAACTTTAGGTTTTGACCTACTATAAATGTGGTTTTCGATAAAACAGCATTAAAACGATGCAATAAATCTGCTAATGGAATTCCTTCTGCTTCTGCTAATGCTGTCGAAATTCCATGAATTTTTTCTGCATCATACGGAATATTATACCCCTCTGGAATGGCTAAAAAATCTTGATGTTCTATAATTTTTCCAAACGCATCGTGTAGTTGCCATGCTATTTGCACACATCTTGGCCAGTTGTTGCTGTCAGTAATTGGAGCATCCCATCGTTTTGGTAGTCCAGTAGTTTCGGTGTCAAATATTAAATACATAGGGAGGTTTATTAATCAGACAAAACTACAACTTAAGAAATAAATTCGCAATTTAAGTTACAAAAAAAAAGAATAGAGTTATGATTTTTTGGTATTTTGTAGCGAGTATCCTTGTTGTTAGGTTCTTGCAAATTTGTTTGTTTTTTAAACTATATTTGTCTTGTTTTTTAATTTTCAAATAACAAGTATGCAAACACAACCCAACATTTTACTTATTTATACTGGTGGTACCATTGGTATGCAAAAAGATTTTAAAACCGGAGCTTTGAAAGCGTTTAATTTTAAAAAATTATTGCAACGAATTCCAGAATTGAAACAGTTAGATTGTCAAATAGAAACTTTTTCGTTTGAGGTTCCTATTGATTCCTCGAATATGAATATAGAGCAATGGGTTCAAATTGCTACAATTATAGAAACCAATTATGATAGTTTTGATGGTTTCGTAATCCTTCACGGTTCAGATACTATGTCTTATTCGGCATCAGCCTTGAGTTTTATGTTAGAAAATTTAGAAAAACCTGTTATTTTTACAGGATCTCAACTCCCTATTGGCGATTTGCGTACAGATGCAAAAGAGAATTTAATTACGGCTATTCAAATTGCATCTTTACAAACCAAAAACAAACCAATTATTCAAGAAGTTTGTTTGTATTTTGAATATAAATTGTATCGAGGCAACCGCACTACAAAAATTAATGCCGAACATTTTAAAGCATTTTCATCGCCAAATTATCCACCGCTGGGAGTATCAGGGGTGCATTTAAAACTAAATTCTGATATGTTTTTTATGCCAAAACACAACCAAAAAATATTGGTTCATAAAACTATGGATGATAATGTTGTTATTATAAAAATGTTTCCTGCTATGAACGAGAATGTTTTTTCAGCCATATTGTCTATACCGAATTTAAAAGGAATTGTTTTGGAAACCTATGGGTCTGGCAATGCTTCTACCGAAGATTGGTTTATAAATTGTTTGGAAAAAGCTATAAAAAACGGCTTACAAATTATAAATGTTACCCAATGTAGTGGTGGCAGTGTAAATATGGGTCAATATGAAACAAGTTCGCAATTAAAAAAGATAGGTGTTATTTCTGGAAAAGACATCACTACCGAAGCTGCAATTACAAAACTGTCTTATTTATTAGGTCGGAATATTGATAAAGATTTATTTAAAACCATTTTTGAAACCTCACTTCGAGGAGAAATGGGTTAGCTCTTTCAACTCTATTTATATTTTTAACTCCGCAAGCTTCTGTATTAAAATTTCAATTAATTTTTAGCATATTTTTATCTTCAACCTAAATTTTATTGGTTTGAAAATCTATACCCAACCAAT
>DYPB01000006.1:0-4281 GCA_020720185.1 Flavobacterium psychrophilum
CATAAGTTGTTAAAGTTGCAAAAAAAAAGTTGTCAGATTTGATTTGTAATCCGACAACTTTATTTATAAGTTAAGGGAATTTCTACTCCCCCTTCGGGGGTTGGGGGGCTTTAATTAATCCTAATTCTACTAATCTTTCGTGCAAAAACTCGCCTGCAGAAATATCATCGTATAGTTTTGGATTCTCGGCATCAATACAATTTGGTAAACAATCTAATCTCATACCACTTATAGGGTGCATAAAAAATGGAATAGAAAATCTTGAAGTTCCCCACAACTCTCTTGGCGGATTTACCACTTGATGAATAGTCGATTTTAATTTATTATTTGTATGTCTTGATAACATATCTCCAACATTTATTACTAATTCATCTGGGTTAGCAATAGCATCAAGCCATTCTCCAGCATGATTTTGCACTTGCAATCCCTTGCCTTGAGCACCCATTAGTAGTGTAATTAGGTTTATATCTCCGTGTGCAGCAGCCCGAACAGCACCATCTTTTGGTTCATCTGTAATTGGTGGGTAATGTATAGGACGCAAAATACTATTTCCATCTTTGATGAAATTATCAAAATAAAATTCGTCTAAACCAATATGTAATGCCAATGCTCTTAAAACATAAATTCCTGTTTTTTCTAACATTTTATAGGCTTCCTTACCGGTATTATTAAAATTAGGTAATTCAGTAACTTCAACATTATCAGGATATTCCGATAAATATTTAGAATCTTCTGAAAGATATTGACCAAAATGCCAAAATTCTTTTAAATCTCCTGCCGACCTGCCTTTTGCATGTTCTTTTCCAAAAGAAACATAACCCCGTTGTCCGCCAATACCTTGAATTTCGTATTTTGATTTTGTTTCGAGTGGAAGGTTAAAAAAACTTTTTACTTCGCTATACAAATTATCAACTAACTCGTCATCAAGAAAATGACCTTTTAAAGCCACAAAACCTATGGTTTCATAAGCATTACCGATTTCATTTACAAATTTTTGTTTGCGTTTCGGTTCATCCGAAAGGAAATCACGCAAGTCCACACTTGGAATGTTTTGCATAATAATTATTTATTGTTAATAACTTAATGGCTAAACCATTGATAATACAAAGATAATAAAATTTTATTAACAAAAAAATAAATATAAATGATCTAATAATTTTTATTATTAATTATTTCATACTTTTGATACCTAATAAATCATCAATATAATGAATTTCGACCGTAAAGAATTAAGCAATTTAAAATTATTAGAATTATATAGAAAATTACTAAAACCGAGGCTTATTGAAGAAAAAATGTTGATACTACTCCGTCAAGGAAAAGTATCAAAATGGTTCTCTGGAATTGGTCAAGAGGCAATATCTGTCGGTATTACAGCAGCATTGGACAAAGATGAATATATTTTGCCAATGCACAGAAATTTAGGTGTTTTTACCAGTAGAGACCTTCCTTTGTATCGATTATTTTCGCAATGGCAAGGCAAAAAATCAGGTTTTACAAAAGGAAGAGATAGAAGTTTTCATTTTGGTACTCAAGAGTTTAATATCATTGGTATGATTTCACATCTTGGACCACAAATGGGGGTTGCAGATGGTATAGCTTTAGCAAATAAATTAAAGAAAAACGGAAAAATAACTGCGGTTTTTACTGGAGAAGGTGCCACAAGCGAAGGTGATTTTCATGAATCTCTAAACATTGCAGCTGTTTGGAATTTACCAGTTTTGTTTGTAATAGAGAATAATGGTTATGGATTATCTACACCTATAAACGAACAATTTAAGTGCGAAAATTTAGCAGATAAAGGAATAGGTTACGGAATGGAATCGCACATTGTAGATGGTAATAATATACTTGAGGTTTACCATTTAATCACGGAATTGAAACAATCAATGATTGAAAATCCGAGACCTATATTGTTAGAATTCAAAACTTTTAGAATGCGGGGACATGAAGAAGCCAGCGGAACAAAATATGTGCCACAGGAATTAATGGACGAATGGGCAGCAAAAGACCCAATAGCAAATTTTAAGGAATATTTGATGCGGATAAGCGTTCTTTCTGATGAAATTAATGCGGATTTTCATTCAAAATTAAAAGCAGAAATTGACGAAAACTGGGCAATTACAGTAGCAGATCCAGATTTTGAGGCTAATTTAGAAGAGGAATTAAATGATGTTTATAAACCATTTTTTGATGAAGAAATTATTCCAAATGGATCAAAAGAGAATATAAGATTTATTGACGCCATTTCAAATAGTTTAAAACAATCATTAGAAAAGCACCCAAATTTAATTATTATGGGACAAGATGTTGCTGAATATGGTGGTGCTTTTAAAATTACAGAAGGTTTTGTTGATCAATTTGGAAAGGAAAGAATTATAAATACACCAATTTGTGAAAGTGCAGTGGTATCGACAGGGATGGGATTGTCAATTAATGGTTATAAAGCCATTGTAGAAATGCAATTTGCTGATTTTGTATCTTCAGGATTTAATCCTATCGTAAATTTATTAGCAAAATCGCATTACCGTTGGGGAGAAAATGCAGATGTTGTAGTAAGAATGCCTTGTGGAGGCGGTACACAGGCAGGTCCTTTTCATTCACAAACCAATGAAGCTTGGTTTACAAAAACACCAGGTCTAAAAGTAGTATATCCAGCCTTCCCTTTTGATGCTAAAGGTTTATTAAATACTGCCATTAATGATTCAAATCCAGTATTATTTTTTGAACATAAACAACTTTATAGATCTGTTTATCAAGAAGTTCCAATAAATTATTATACCCTTCCATTAGGCAAAGCATCATTAATTAAAGAAGGAAATCAAGTAACAGTTATTTCGTTTGGTGCAGCCGTACATTGGGCAATTGAAGCATTAGATAAGATGAAAGATGTAAGTGCCGATTTAATTGATTTACGAACACTTCAGCCATTAGACACAGAATTAATCTATCAATCAGTAAAGAAAACGGGCAGAGCAGTTATTTTTCAAGAAGATAGTATGTTTGGAGGGATAGCCAGCGATATATCAGCATTAATTATGGAAAACTGTTTTAAATATCTTGATGCACCAGTAATTCGGGTGGCAAGTTTAGAAACACCAATACCTTTTGTAAAATCGCTTGAAGATCAGTATCTACCAAAAGCAAGATTTGAAAATGCTTTAAAAGAAATTTTAGGTTGGTAACAAAAAAAAGACTTTTCAATAGTATATTACTGAAAAGTCTTTTTTAAATTCATAACAATATTTATTTCAAAATATCTTTCAATGCATCGTTCATTCCACGAACTGCGTCAGCACTTTTTGCAAACAAAGCTTTTTCAGAATCATTCAAATTAATATCTATAATTTGTTCAATACCATTTTTGCCAATAATACAAGGAACTCCTATGCAAATATCAGTTTGACCATATTCGCCTTCGCAAAGAACCGAACATGCAATCATTTTCTTTTGATCATTTAGAATAGAATCAACCAAATAAGCAACCGATGCACCAGGAGCATACCAAGCTGATGTTCCTAATAATGCGGTTAATGTTGCACCGCCAACCATTGTATCAGCGGCAACTTTTGCTAATTCCTCTTCTGATAAAAATTGAGAAACAGGAATACCATTGTATGATGCTAAACGAGTTAGTGGTATCATTGTAGTATCACCATGACCTCCTATTACCATTGCTGAAATATCGTTTGCAGGTTTATCTAATGCTTTTGATAAATAGGTTCTAAATCTTGAACTATCCAATGCACCTCCCATACCAATAATTCTATTTTTTGGTAAACCAGTAGCTTTAAGTGCAAGATAAGTCATAGTATCCATTGGGTTTGATACAATTACAATAATTGCATTTGGCGAATGTTGCAAAACATTTTCAACAACCGTTTTTACAATTCCTGCATTAATACCAATTAACTCTTCACGAGTCATTCCTGGCTTTCTTGGAATTCCAGAAGTAACTACCACAACATCACTATTTGCAGTCTTTGAATAATCATTTGTAACACCACTTACTTTTGTGTTAAAACCAGTGTTTGTTGCACATTGCATAATGTCAAGAGCTTTACCCTCTGCAAATCCTTCTTTGATATCTAATAATACTACTTCACTAGCAATACCTCTGTATGATATTGTATCGGCACAGGTAGCACCAACATTTCCAGCACCTACTATTGTTACTTTCATTCTATATAAATTTTTAAATTAATTTCTTGCTGCAAATTTATAACAATATTTTATTTTTCTTAATATTGTTTTTTAAATTTGTTTTTATATATTTGTTTT
>DYPB01000006.1:4381-13368 GCA_020720185.1 Flavobacterium psychrophilum
ATTTGTTTTTATATATTTGTTTTCTATATTTTATGAAATATCTATTACAAGAAATGCTTCAATAGACAGGAATAGTCTTTTGGATATAAACTTATCAATTAAAAAAACATTATAAACGGATGAAAAAATCAATCACACTTATTGTTTTAGCAGGCTTAATTATTTCTTGCTCAAAAAATCCTTTTACAGGAAAAAGCACTTTTAATATGGTTTCTAATGATCAACTTTTTCCATCAGCTTTTCAGCAATATGGGCAATTTTTGCAAGAAAACAAAGTAATTAAAGGTACTGTTGATGCCAAAAGAGTTGAAACAATTGGAACAAAAATAAAAGTTGCGGCCGAGAAATGGCTTGCAGCTAATGGTCAATCTGCTTATTTGAATGGATATGCTTGGGAATATAAATTGGTAGAAAGTAAAGATATTAATGCTTGGTGTATGCCTGGTGGTAAAATTGTTGTGTATAGTGGCATTTTGCCTGTTTGTAAAGATGATGCAGGATTAGCAACAGTAATGGGACACGAGGTTTCGCACGCATTAGCAAATCATGGTGCTCAACGGATGAGTGCGGCACAGTTGCAACAACTTGGAGCTGTTGGAGTTGCAGTTGCAACAGGCAGTCAAAGTGCTGAAAAGCAACAAATGTGGCAAGAATATTATGGTATGGGAAGTCAAGTTGGTGTGATGTTGCCTTTTAGCCGTTCTCATGAAAGTGAAGCTGATATGATTGGGCTAACGCTAATGGCTATTGCGGGTTATAATCCTGAACAAGCGGTGGTTTTTTGGGGACGAATGGCAGAAAAATCTGGAGGACAAGCACCACCAGAATTTATGAGCACACACCCATCTGATGCTACTAGAATTGCGAATCTGAAAGCATTAATTCCACAAGCAAAAGCAGAGGCTGCAAAGTTTGGAGTTGTTTTTAAATAGACTTTAAGCATTAAGACAACCAACAACTAAAGAGTAACTTATGATAAAAGGAAATAAAAAAATCATCAATGCTTGGGCGTTTTACGATTGGGCAAATTCGGTTTATAGTTTAGTAATTGGAACAGCTGTTTTTCCAATATATTACGAATCGGTTACTTCAAAAAATGGTGGTATTGTTGATTTTTTAGGAACAAAATTTCATAACTCTACCTTATTATCCTATTCGTTATCATTCTCGTTTTTAATTGTTGCACTTTTATCACCAATATTGTCAGGAATTGCTGATTATACTGGAAATAAAAAGAGATTTATGCAATTTTTTTGTTATTTAGGTTCAATTTCAGTAATGTGTTTGTTTTTTTTTGAGAGCGAAAGAACTTTATGGATAGGCATTTTGTTTACTATTTTAGCAAGTATCGGATTTTGGGCAAGCATTGTTTATTACAATTCTTATTTGCCAGAAATTGCTCCTCCAGAAGACCATGATAGAATAAGTGCCAGAGGTTTTATGATGGGCTATACAGGTTCTATTATATTATTGATTATCAATTTAATAATGGTAATGAAACCTGAATTATTTGGAATTATAGACCCCACATTGCCCGCACGAATATCATTTTTAATGGTTGGTATTTGGTGGATAGGATTTGCACAATACACTTTTTATTATTTGCCTAATAATATTCATCATAAAAAACCCGAAAAAGACTTCATTTTTAAAGGATTAAAAGAATTAAATATTGTTTTTAAAAGTTTAAAAAAACATCTAAAACTGAAACAATTTCTAACCGCCTTTTTTCTTTATAGTATTGGTGTTCATACAATTATATTATTATTAGGCGTTTATGTAAAAAAAGAATTAAACATAGATACCAGTAAGTTAATTATAATTATTTTACTAATAAATATTGTTGCAATTCTTGGAGCATATTTATTTTCGAGATTATCAGATAAAATAGGAAATATAAAAACTCTTAAAATTACAGTAATCATTTGGGGAACTATATGTCTTTCAATCTTTTTTTTAGATACTCATAATCCTTATATTGATTATCAAGTTTATGCAATTGGAGGTGCAATAGGTATGGTTTTAGGAGCTATTCAATCAATTTCTAGATCTACATTTTCAAAGTTATTACCTGATACTGAAGACCATACAACTTATTTTAGCTTTTTTGATGTAACTGAAAAATTAGCTATTGTTTTTGGCACATTCACTTTTGGACTTGTTGGAGCAATAACAAATTCTATGATAAATTCTATATTTATTTTGGCTGTTTTTTTCCTAATGAGTTATGTTGTTTTAATCTTTATGAAAGGAGTTGAAATAAATGAGAAACAATTATAATAATTTTAAGACTTAACAATTATATAAATCTTAAATTGCACCAAATTAAAAAAAAGTTATGAAAGACATACAAATTCTTTGGGTTGATGACGAAATTGATTTATTAAAGCCACATATTTTATTTTTAGAACAAAAAAATTATAATATAACTACTTGTAATAATGGACTTGATGCTATAGAAATTTTTGAAAAAGGCAATTTTGACATCGTTTTTTTAGATGAGAATATGCCAGGAATGAGTGGTTTAGAAACCCTGCATGAGATGAAAGAAAAAAAATCTTCGACCCCCGTAATTATGATTACAAAAAGTGAAGAAGAATATATTATGGAGGAAGCCATTGGCTCAAAAATTGCAGATTACTTGATAAAACCCGTAAACCCAAACCAAATTTTATTAAGTTTGAAGAAAAATTTAGATCATTCTAGATTAATTTCAGAAAAAACCACACTTGATTATCAAAAAGAATTTCGGAAAATTACCATGGAATTAGCAGTGGTAAATACTCATGAAGATTGGATAGAATTGTATAAAAGATTAGTTTTTTGGGAAATGGAACTCGAAAATATTAATGATCAAAGTATGTTTGAGATATTAGAATCTCAAAAAGTAGAGGCTAATATAAAATTCGGAAAATTTATAGAACGAAATTATGAAGATTGGTTCAGCCCAAAAGCAGGTACACGAGGCAAAGCCGAAGAGAGCAATTTTAAACCAATCCAATCCCATAATTTATTTAGGGAATTGGTTGTTCCAGAGATAGTTAAGAAAGAAAAACCTATCCTTTTTGTAGTTATAGATAATTTAAGATATGACCAATGGAAAGCAATGGAAAACATTATAGGAAACCATTATAAACTAGAAAAAGAGATTCCTTATTATGCCATTTTGCCAACCGCAACACAATATGCTCGAAATGCTATTTTTTCGGGTTTATTGCCAATAGAAATGGAAAAACAATTTCCTCAATACTGGAAAAATGATGTTGATGAAGGTGGTAAAAATTTATTCGAAGCTGAATTTTTAACAGCACATTTAAAAAGATTAGGATTAAATATTAAACAAGATTATTTTAAAATAACAAATCTTGCCAGCGGAAAAAAGCTAGTAGAAAACTTTAAAACTCTAAAAAACAACGATTTAGTTACAGTTGTTTATAATTTTGTTGATATGTTATCGCATGCAAAAACCGAAATGGATGTAGTAAAAGAATTAGCATCCGATGATAAAGCTTATCGATCATTAACGCTTTCGTGGTTTAAAAACTCACCTTTATTAGAAATTATTCAACAAGCTCAAAAATTAGATTTCAAACTGATAATAACTACTGATCACGGAACAATTAATGTTAAAAATCCATCAAAAGTTATCGGAGATAAAAATACAAGTTTAAATTTGAGATACAAAACAGGAAGAAGTTTAACCTACGAAGAAAAAGATGTTTATGCAGTAAAAGAACCTAAAAATATTGGATTGCCAACAATAAATATGAGTAGTTCTTATATATTTGCAAAAAATGATTTATTTCTGGCTTATGTAAATAATTACAATCATTATGCCAGCTATTACAGGAACACATATCAGCATGGGGGTATTTCATTAGAAGAAATGATTGTGCCATTTTTAATTTTTAATCCAAAATAAAAACAGATTTCGTATAAAAAATGGAAATAATATTTTCTTTATTAGAAATTGACAAAGTTGCAGTTCAAATATTAGAAAAAAAACCTGAAAAAATTATTGTTTTTAAAGGAGAAATGGGCGTTGGAAAAACAACCCTAATCAAACAACTTTGTAAAAAACTTGGAGTTATTGAAAATACCTCAAGTCCAACTTTTTCAATAATAAATGAATATCAAACTATTGATAATCATACTATTTATCACTTTGATTTTTACAGAATAAACAACGAAAATGAAGCTTTAAACATTGGAGTTGATGATTATTTTTATTCAAATGATTGGTGTTTTATAGAATGGGCAGAGAAAATTCCGAGCCTAATTCCAGAAAAACATTCAATAATTGAAATTAATTTGCTTGAGAATAATGAAAGAAAACTAAATTTTATTTAAAATTATAAAATATAATGAATGCAATACTTCTTCGAGAAATAAAATCATTTTTTGGTTCGATTATTGGCTATTTAGTAATAGCTATATTTTTGATTATTAATGGTTTATTTCTTTGGGTTTTTGATGGACAATATAATATAATGAATAGTGGATTTGCTGATATGAGTCCATTTTTTACGCTAGCTCCTTGGATATTAATTTTTTTAATTCCAGCTGTAACGATGCGTAGTTTTTCTGACGAAAAGAAATTAGGAACATTAGAACTTTTATTAACAAAACCATTGTCAATTTGGCAAATAGTTAGTGGCAAATTTTTAGGATCTTTACTACTGATAATCATTGCAATTATTCCAACTTTAATTTATGTTTTTGTATTATCAACAGTAGGATCACCAGATTATGGTAGTATTTTAGGATCCTATTTTGGATTATTATTTTTAATTTCGAGCTATACTGCAATAGGGATTTTTACCTCAACATTTTCTGATAATCAAATAGTTGCCTTTATAGCATCGGTATTTTTATGCTTTTTATTTTATTTTGGATTTAATGGTTTATCAAATTATTTACCTTCGATAGAAAATTTTATAGCATCTTTTGGAATGGATTATCATTATAAATCAATGAGTAGAGGGGTAATTGATACTCGAAATATTTTATATTTTATTAGCGTATCATTCTTATTTTTATTACTAACAGTTTATAAAATTAATGCCTCAAAAATTATAGTCAAAAATTATCAAAAATTATATTTATTATTGGCAATAATTATAATTTTAAATCTTTTAGGAAGTCAGTTTTTTCATCGATTTGATTTAACAAAAGATAAAAGATATACACTTTCCGAAACCTCACTACAAATTATAAAAAATGTTAAAAATCCCTTATATATCGATGTTTATTTAGAAGGCAATTTTCCAGGAGAATTTAAAAAACTGCAAACAGAAACCCAACAATTATTAGAGGAATTTAAAGCCTATAATGATAATGTTATTTTTCAATTTGTAAATCCTATAAATAGTGATGATAGCGAAATGGGAAAAGCAAAAGAATTAGCAGGAATGGGGATGATGCCCATAAATATAACAATAAATGATAACGGAAAGCAAGAACAATCAATGGTTTTTCCGTGGGCAATTGCCAGATATAATAACAAAATGGCTAAAATTCCGTTATTAAAAAATATGATTGGAGCCTCAACTGCCGATAAAGTTGTGAGTTCGGTGCAACATCTTGAATATGCTTTTGCAAATGCCTTTAACACAGTTAGTAAAGAAAAACAATTAAAAATTGCAGTTATAAAAGGAAATGATGAATTGCCAGATATTTTGATGGCTGATTTTATAAAAGAAGTACGAAATAACTACTTTATTGGTCCATTTACATTAGATTCTGTAGCAAAAAATCCCGTAAAAACTATCTCCGAATTAAAAAAATATGATTTAGCAGTAATTGTAAAACCACAGGAAAAATTTACGGATGAAGAAAAGCAAGTAATTGACCAATACATTATTAGCGGAGGAAAAACTTTATTTTTAATAGATCAAGTTCATGCCGAATTTGATGATTTAACCGAAACAGGAAGTGCTTTCGTTGCTCCAAACGATTTGAATTTGCAAGATTTATTTTTTAAATATGGAATAAGAATTGACCCAACAATTATTAAAGATGAAAGAGCAATTCCAATAAAATTAGCAACAGGCGAGCAAGGAAGTCAGACACAATATCAAGATTATTTATGGAAATTCTCACCATTTATTTATCCAGAAAGTAGTCATCCTGTTGTGAAAAATATTGAAGGTATTAAATTTGAATTTGTAAATCCTATTGAATTATTGAAAAATAATTTGAATAAAACCATTTTACTTCGTTCATCAGAATTGTCAAAAACTGTAGGAACACCAACAGAAATAAGTTTAGATTTAGTGGAAGAAAAAACAGATGTTAGTGATTATCTGAATAAAGGAAATATTCCAGTTGCGGTTTTGATAGAAGGAAAATTCAAATCAGTTTATCAAAACAGAGTATTGCCTTTTGATGATAAATTATTTGAAAATGAAAGCAAAAAATGGAATAAAATAATTGTGATTTCAGATGGTGATGTAATTAAAAATCAGATAGATAAAGATGGAATTCCGTTAGAATTAGGGTTTGATAAATGGACAAATAACCTATACGGAAACAAAGAATTAATGATGAATTGTGTCAATTATTTGTTAGACGATAATGGTTTAATAAATATTCGTAGCAAGGAAATAGACATTCCAATTTTAGATAAAGAAAAAGTTTACGATAACTATAC
This sequence comes from Flavobacterium psychrophilum, assembly GCA_020720185.1. Lineage (GTDB taxonomy): Bacteria > Bacteroidota > Bacteroidia > Flavobacteriales > Flavobacteriaceae > Flavobacterium > Flavobacterium psychrophilum_O. Next base: position 11,034 of record DYPB01000006.1, read on the forward strand.
TGTAAATCAATTTATTACAGTAGGACTACCATTAGTTGTTTTAGCAATTTTTGGTTCGTTATTTGTTTTTTTAAGAGAAAAAAAATATAGTAAATTATAATAGCATCAATTAATTTCAATACATTAATTATGAAAAAAATAATTTTAATTTGTTCTATTTTAATTTTGCTAACCAGTTGTAGTGTAAAAAAAAATCTTGTAACCCCTACACTTTCGCCCGATGATTTGGTAAATAAATACAAAAATACCATAACCGCTGATGATTTAAAAACCCACCTAATGATAGTCGCTTCTGACGATATGGAGGGCAGACAAACAGGAAGCGAAGGTCAAAAAAAAGCAGGCAAATACTTAATTTCACAATATAAAGATAACAATATTTCATTTCCCAAGGGAGCAAAAAATTATTATCAAGATATTCCATCAACATTTTTGAATGCAAAATATGGAGGAAATTTATCCGATTCAGAAAATATTTGGGCTTTTATTGAAGGAACAGAAAAACCAGATGAAATTGTAGTTATATCAGCACATTATGATCATATTGGTATTGAAAATGGAGAAATTTTTAATGGTGCCGATGACGATGGTTCTGGAACAGTGGCACTTTTAGAAATTGCACAAGGATTTGCGATGGCTAAAAAAGAAGGACACGGACCAAAAAAATCAATTCTATTTTTGCATGTAACAGGAGAAGAGCACGGTTTGCACGGCTCTCGTTATTATTCAGAAAACCCTATTTTTCCGTTAGCAAATACCATTGCCGATGTAAATATTGATATGATTGGACGACGAGATGATTTACATAAAGATGATAATAATTATGTGTATTTAATCGGTTCTGATTATCTTTCAACTGATTTATATAATCTTTGTGAAGATGCAAATAAGAAGTTTGTAAATCTTAAAATTGATTACAAATTTAATGATAAGAACGATTCGAATAGATTCTATTATCGCTCTGATCATTACAATTTTGCCAAACACAATATTCCTGTAGTCTTTTTATTTAATGGTGTTCACGAAGATTATCATAAAAAAACTGATGAAGTATCAAAAATAGAATTTGATGCTTTGACAAAACGAACACAATTAGGATTTGCAATAGTTTGGGAACTTGCAAATAGTAAAAATAGACCAATCGTTGATAAAAAGCCATAAATTTAAAAACAAAAAAGTCCTGTTTTCCAAAAAATTGGTACAGGACTTTTACAAATGGGTGGCTGACCGGGTTCGAACCGGCGACCCTCGGCACCACAAACCAATACTCTAACCAGCTGAGCTACAACCACCATTTTTAATAGTTTGCAAATGTACTACAAATGTTTTATTTTGCAAACTAAAAAAAGAAAAAAATATACATTTTGTTGTTAGAAATTTAATTATTGAAGCCCAATACTTGATATTGAGACTATTATAAATTTGTGATGCCATATTTTTTATTTGGATTGCACGAATTAATAAATTATAAAAAATAAAAATATGCAAAAGATGAAGATTTGTGGTGTTCCAGAACATTTTAACCTTCCTTGGGAGTTAGCTATAGATAATAAAGATTTTGAAACTCAAAATGTTGATTTACAATGGATTGATGTTCCAGAAGGTACAGGAAAAATGTGTCAGATGTTGAGAAATGCAGAAGCTGATATTGCTGTAATTTTAACTGAAGGAATTATAAAAGATATTATTGCTGGAAATAACTCTAAAATTATACAAATTTATGTAGAAAGTCCTTTAATTTGGGGAATTCATGTAGCAAAAAATTCAAAATACTATGATGTTAAAGATTTAGAAAATAAAAAACCTGCAATTTCTCGAATTGGATCGGGTTCTCATTTAATGTCATTTGTGAATGCAAAGAATAATAATTGGAATATAAAGAATATTGATTTTGAAATAGTCAATACCATTGACGGAGCAGTAAATGCTTTGAAAGATGGTTTGGCTGACTATTTTATGTGGGAAAAATTTATGACAAAGCCACTTGTAGATGCTGGGATTTTTCGTAGAGTTGGGGATTGTCCAACTCCTTGGCCGTGTTTTGTAATTGCTGTTCGGAACGAAATTATTGAGAAATATCCAACAGAGATAAAAAAAATATTAGCAATAATTAATAATAAAACTGAAGTTTTTAAACAAATACCTAATATAGATTTAATTTTGTCATCAAAATACAATCAAAAAATAGAGGATATCCAAGAGTGGATTTCTTTAACAAATTGGTCTAACAAAAATTTATCAGTCAAATTGTTTGATAAAATTCAGAATGAACTATTTGAATGTAAAATTATTGATAAAAAAGTTGATTATAAAAACATTGTTACAACTATATTTT
>DYPB01000006.1:13468-32133 GCA_020720185.1 Flavobacterium psychrophilum
TGTAAAATTATTGATAAAAAAGTTGATTATAAAAACATTGTTACAACTATATTTTTGTAAATTTTATAATTAATTAACAATTATTTTTTTAGTAATATTTTGATTATCAGAAGTTAATTTTAAGAAATAAAATCCTTGTGGCAAATTATCAATAGTAATTGTATGATCAACAATAGTTGGTTTTTTTATCACTTGCATTAACTGTCCATTAATATTTATTAGATTTATTTCATCTAAAACAATATCTGTATGGATAGTAATTTTATGGTCAGTAGTAGGATTTGGATAGATTGAGATGTTTGAAAATAAATTAAAATTTTCTGTACCTAAAATTATCGTTGGCCATCGATTTTCAGCCGCAGGACCTCCCCATATTCTTGTTGCTAAATACGGATTGTCAATAAATGGATTACGATTTCCTTGTGCATAAACTCCTGTTCCTCCATGATAAATATTTCTATTGTCTTCATATATATTTACAGGATCTTCTGCATTCCATTGCAAAAATAAGTCAAGCATATTTACATCTGTTGCTGAAACCGTACCGATTCCAACTGCTGTTGGCAAACATTGTGTATTATATCTTAAATACATATACATCATCATTCGTGCAACATCTCCTTTCCATTGGTCGCCAGGATACCAGCCTCCGCTTTGTGCGTGTGAATTACCTGTTCCTGCAATAAATTTAAGACTTCCTCTATTGTTATTTCTTTGTACATCAGATGCTCTTAAATGGTGTGCATCCTCACCAGCATCACTTGTTCCACCATCGTTAAGAGTAGGATTACCAAGAGATTTTGCAAAAACATGTTCTCTATTCCATTGACCAGAATTACCACCATTATTATTTTTATCTCTTAACAAATCGTTTGTAACATCTGCATCAATACCAGCTTCCCAACCATAAATTAATTGTACATTCGATGAGTTATTTGGGTCTAAATCAGTTATCTTATCGGCATTCCAAACTTCTGAATATGATATAAGATTAGTATGTTTTGATATTGTTCTGTTGGATAATGCCGTTTTTAGAGTTGTTCCAGTTTGTGTCCAGTCCATTCCGCTATAATATGGCATTGCTGGCGAGCCTGTTTGTGCAAATGATAAACCAGCAACCAATAATAGTAAATAAGTGTATTTTTTTTTCATAATATTTTTTTTAATATTCAAACTTTAAATATTTCTTTCTAAAAGTGCCATATAAAATCCGTCAAAACCAGATTCGGAGGCTAATATTTTGGAATCTTTTACAAATGTAAAATTTTTTCCTATATCAGTAGATAAGAATTTCTTAATTTGCTCTTGATTTTCCGATGGTAGTACAGAACAAGTTGCGTAAACTAATTTTCCACCTGGTTTTACAATTTTCGAATAATTTTCGAGTACTTCGGTTTGTACTTTTCTAATATTATCAATAAATTCAGGTTGTAATTTCCACTTGGCATCAGGGTTGCGTTTCAAAACTCCTAATCCACTACAAGGTGCGTCAATCAAAACCCTATCTGCTTTTTCCTGCAATTTTTTTATTACTTTTGTACTATCAATAATACGATATTCTATATTAAAAGCACCATTTCTTTTGGCTCTTAACTTTAATTGTTTTAATTTGCTTTCATACAAATCCATTGCAATTAATTGTCCTTTATTTTCCATTAACGAGGCAATATGTAGGGTTTTTCCGCCTGCTCCTGCACAAGTATCTACTACTCTCATTCCAGGTTCTACATCAAGAAATGCGGCTACAAGTTGCGAATTTGCATCCTGAACTTCAAAAAATCCCTCTTTAAAAGCATCGGTCAAAAAAACATTGGCTCTTTCTTTCAATACTAATGCGTCTGGTTGATTCTTTAAAAATTCTGTTTCGATGTTTAAATCCATCAAAATAGCTCGAAGTTTTTCTTTGGTGGTTTTTAGAGTATTTACCCTTAAAATTACTTTTGCTGGTTGGTTTTGAGCAGCAATTTCGGTTGCCCAAACTTTTTCACCTAATTCTTTTACGCCTAATTCATCCATCCAATCTGGGATAGATTCTTTCATTACCCTAATTTTTGATAATTCATCAAACTTACCCTTAATTTTTCGTTCGGGTGTGCCTTCAAGTTGTCGCCAATCAGGAATTGGATAAGCCCGTAATACTGCCCAAACGGCAAATATTCGCCATAAATCATCTCTATCAAAAGGCTCTTTTACCGATGCAATTTCGGCATATAATCGTTTCCAACGCACAATCTCATAAATTGTTTCGGCAACAAACTTGCGGTCTGAACTGCCCCATCGTTTGTCTTTTTTCAATGCTTGTGCCACCATTTTATCGGCATACTGTCCTTCATTAAATATAGCATTTAATGAATCTATTGTAGTGTAAACTAAATTTCTATGTAATCTCATGGGGCAAAGATAATGAAAGATTGCAGATTTTTTGTAATGTTATACCAAATATACCTATAAAATAACCCAATCTATAATCTATCTATTTCCTAAAAGCTACAACATCCCATGATACTTCCGTACAAACCACTCAATTGCTAATGAAAGTGCTATTAAAACCAGCAACCAAACCCAATCAATAAAAGGAGTTTTTTTGATAATGGTTTTTTGAACGGCTTTATAATCAGGGTTTTCTATTAATGATTGTATTAAACTTGTTACCTGATTTGGGTGGTATAATTTGCCTTTAGTTTGGGTTGCCAATTGCGATAATTTAGCCAAATCGGGGTTTACAAATTGTTTTTCAATATCAAAATCTATGATCTCAAAACTAGCATTATAGGTCGAATTTGAGTTTAATTCTTTTACTAAAAATGAGTATTTTCCTGCCGAAAGTCCTTCAAGATTTACCTTAAATGCATTGTTTGTTTTTAACAAATCATATTTTTTAGTGGCTTTAGTTGATGAATTAACTACTGAAATTGTTAATCTTGCTTTTTCGTCAAATTCATAATTTTTATTAAAATATTGTGCTAAAATTTCTATTGGATCTCCTTGATTATAAAAGTTTTCGTGAGTTACAATTAATGATTTTTTGGTGTCATTTGAGGCTAAAAATTGAATGGTTTTATCTAAAAAAACATCAAATTTCTCAAATGATTTATTGCTAATATGGTTTTGTAAACGCCATTTCCAAATGTTTTCTCCAAATAAATAAGCGGTTCTTTCTCCCTCATTTTCTGTAAATGCAAGTAGCGGATTTTGGGTTTCTATATTCCTAATTTTTGATGATAAAAGTATTGTTACATTTCCTGTTGATTGTATAGTTCCGAACGAATTTTGCAAAGGCGGAAATTCATCAAATCCAATATTATCTAAAGCAAAGAGATTAAATTGTGGATTAAAATTTGCTAAATAATCCTCTTTTTGAGTACTCATTTTAAACTCAAAATTAGTTTGTTGCTGGGCTAAAAAATTAAAATCGGTATTGGTTCCAGTAATAATAAAGGAATTGATTGTAGCTAATTTATTGGCTTCAAAAATTTGTTTAAAACTTGCTGTTGGTTGATAGAATATTAAAACATTATAATCAGTTAATGTTTTGATTTGGTTTGGATTAAGTATAGTTACCTTGCGTTGTACATTAGTTTCGATACTTCGTTTTATTGCCCCCAAATCGGGATGATTAATGGCTGAAATTAGTGCAATATTTGTGCGTTGGTCTATCACTTCTATGGCAAAATTTTTGTTATTATTATAATTATTTTTTTCTTTTTCGATTGATAAAATAGTAGCTTTAAAAACCTGCAAACCAACTTTATCTGCTGGAAGAAGTACTGAAATAATTTGAGTTCTTTTTGAAGGTGAGAAAGAAATTGTTTGTTTATTTAAAACCGAATTACTTTGAAGAATGCTAAAATTTGCATTGATATTTTTCTTGCCAGAATATTGTAAAAAAACTTCGACAGGAAATTTATTTTTCGCAAAAGCATATTTATTGACATTAATTTGATTGATTTTTAAATCAAAAACAGTTGTTGTATCGCCAACAATTATGGGATAAACTTTATTACTTTCGTCAAAACTATATACAAAATCCGAGCCCGAAGTTTGGTTTCCATCGGTAATTAAAACCGTAGGAAACAAAATGTTTTTATGAATACTTTTTAAATTTTTTGCTACTTGTTCAATATTTGACTGTTTGCCTTTAAAATCTAATTTTTCAAAAACCTGAAATTTATTATCAAATTGATATTTTTGAACCTCAAATTTATCATTCAAAGTTGGATTTTCGGAAATTTTTTTAAACAATTCTTCGGTAATTTCATTGGCATTTAAGTCAATAATTGAAGCCGAATTATCAGCTATAATCGCCAATGGAGTTTTTACAATTTCGTATGATTTTCTGGAATATATTGGATTAATAAGTAGTAAAAGCAATCCAAAAATTGAAATAAAGCGTAAAATTGCTAAAAATAAATGTATTTTTGACCTGTTATTATTTTTATAAAAATATTGAAAAAAAGACACTGCACCAGCAATAATTATGGCAAAAAATAGGAGTAAGGTGTTTGGCATTTTATATTAACTTAAATTTTTAATTTGGCAAATATACATCAATGATTTACATCAAAATCAATCATAATTTTCAATTTGTTTATAAGCGTCAATAACTTTTTTTACTAATCGATGCCTAACAATATCTTTATCATCTAAATAAATAATCCCAATTCCTTCAACATCTTTTAGAACCAAAATGGCTTCTTTTAGTCCAGAAATAGTGCGTCTTGGCAAATCCACCTGACCTGGGTCACCAGTAATCATAAATTTTGCATTTTTCCCCATTCGAGTCAAAAACATTTTCATTTGCGAATGGGTTGTATTTTGAGCCTCATCGAGTATAACAAACGCATTATCAAGAGTTCTACCTCTCATAAACGCTAAAGGAGCAATTTGAATAACACCTTTCAGAATATAATCTTCTAATTTTTCGTTCGGTAACATATCTCTTAAAGCATCGTATAAAGGTTGCATATAAGGATCTAATTTTTCTTTCATATCACCAGGCAAAAAACCAAGATTTTCTCCAGCTTCAACAGCAGGTCTGGTCAAAATAATTCGCTTTACCTCTTTGTTTTTCAATGCTTTAACAGCCATTGCAACACCCGTATAGGTTTTGCCCGTTCCAGCAGGACCAACCGCAAAAACCATATCATTTTTGTGCATAGTATCAACCAATAATTGCTGGTTTGCCGTCATGGCTTTAATAATTTTTCCACCAACACCGTGAACCAATATTTTATCTTGGTCGAATTGTTTTTTATCCTCTTGTCTATCCGATGAGATTACTTGTTCAATTACATTAGCGTCAATGGTATTGTATCGTGAAAAATGAACCATCAATCGATTAAATCGATTTTCAAATTCGTCTAAAACTTCTTTCTCTCCAAAAGCCTTTATCGTTGTTCCTCGAGCAATTATTTTTAGTTTTGGGTAATATTTTTTAATAGTTTCAAGATGAGTATCTTGTATTCCCCAAAAATCTTTTGGGGCAATATCAATGAGTTCGATGGTGCGTTCGTTCAAAATAAATTAAGAATTAAAAATTAAAAATTAGGAATTAAAATCTGCAAAAAAAACTATAACTTTGCAAAATTCAAATTTATTAAAAATAAGTTTACAAATATCATTTTATATCAATTTTATGTCAATAATTACACTTACCACCGATTATGGATTGAAAGATCACTTTGTAGGCAGCGTTAAAGGTAAGATTTTGACAGAATTTTCAGAGGCACAAATTGTTGATATTTCTCATAATATAGATCCATTTAACACATCCGAGGCGAGTTATATTATTACTGCAGCTTATAATAATTTTCCGAAAGGAACTATTCATATTATTGGTGTTGATATTGAAAAAAGTAAAGAAAATAGGCATTTAGCAATGCTTTTTGAGGATCATTATTTTATATGTGCAGATAACGGAATTTTAAGTCTTTTGTTACAAAATAATAAACCACAAAAAGTTGTAGATATTAATATTCACGAACATTTAATAAATAATCCTACGGATATTGATGCGTTTGTAAAAGTTGCTTGTCATTTAGCAAAAGCTGGAAGATTAAACGATGTTGGCACAGAAATATTTGATATTAAAGATGTTACAGAATTACAATCAATAGTTTCAGATGATCAAAATACAATTAAAGGATATGTAATTTATATAGATAATTTTGGAAATGTGGTTACAAATATTTCAAGAAAAATGTTTGCGGAAATTGGTAAAAACCGTCCTTTTGAAGTTATCTTAAGCGAAAAATCAAAACAAAGAATAAAAGGAAATATCACTCAAATTTTTGATAAATATTCAGATGTTGCAAATTCTACAAATTATGAAATTAAGAATTATGAAGGCACTAAATTAGCAATATTTAATGAAAGAGGTTTTCTCGAAATTGCCATTTTTAGAAGTAATCCATCCGCATTTGGGTCGGCAAAAAGCCTACTCGGATTGGGATATAGAGATTTAATTTTAATTGAATTTGCGAATTAAAAAATTTAAAAACCATCAACTTTCACAATAAAAACCAATGACTACCAACTCGCCATTTTCAGTGCAACAACTTATGCCACAAGAGGAAAGGCTTGAAGTTTTTCAAAATAAATCAGAACTTTTTATAGGAATTCCAAAAGAAAACAGCAAATTTGAAAGACGAGTTTGTTTAACTCCGGATGCTGTAAATACATTAACCCAACACGGACAAAGGGTTTTGATAGAGAAGGGTGCAGGCGAAAGTTCAAATTATTCTGACAAAGAATATGCAGATGCAGGAGCAGAATTGTCAAACGATACACAAAAAATTTTTGGTTGTCCAATGATTTTAAAGGTAGAACCACCAACTATTGCTGAAATTGAAATGATGAAATCAGAAGCGATTTTGATATCGGCAATTCAGATAAAAACATTAAAAAAAGAATATTTCGAAGCATTGACACAAAAAAAAATTACTGCATTGGCATTTGAATATATTATGGATTCTGATGGTTCATTTCCTGCTGTAAAATCGTTGAGCGAAATCGCAGGAGTAGCATCAATATTAATTGCCGCAGAATTAATGATTAACGATAAATCAGAAATATCGACAGGAAAAGGACTACTTTTTGGTAATATTGCAGGAGTACCACCTACTGAAGTTGTTATTATTGGTGCAGGAACAGTTGGCGAAGTTGCAGCAAGAACCGCAATTGGATTGGGGGCGAGTGTAAAAGTTTTTGATAATTCGATTACAAAATTACGACGATTACAAAATAATTTGCCAATCCGTGTTTTTACATCCGCAATACAACCTAAAATTTTATTGAAAGCACTCCGACGCTGCGATGTTGCTATTGGTGCTATGAAAGGGAAAAATCGTTGTCCAATAATTGTTACCCAAACAATGGTTGAATATATGAAAAAAGGAGCTGTAATTGTTGATGTTAGTATTGATACTGGCGGTTGTTTTGAAACATCGGAAATTACAACTCATGAAAATCCTACTTTTGTAAAAAACAATGTAATACATTATTGTGTGCCAAATATTCCGAGCAGATATTCAAAAACCGCATCCTTATCAATTAGTAATATAATTACGCCATATTTACTTCAAATTGCCAATGATGGTGGTATCGAAACCGCTATTAGACGGGACAATGGTTTAAAAAACGGAGTTTATAATTATCACGGAATTCTAACCAATCAATCCATAGGAACTTGGTATGATTTGCCTAATAGTGATATTAATTTAATTCTTTTTTAACCCAAATTAAAATTAAAACACTACAAATTTCTTTCTTATAAAATTATTTAATGGTTTTTCTATAAACCAATATAACCCAATTGAAATAATATTTAGTGCAATAAATTGAAATAAATAATTTTGAGATATTTTGTTTAAAATATTAGCTATAAAACCGATATGTATCAAATAGAAAATATAAGAACTTTTGCCTAAAAGTTGAAATAATTTGCTTGATAAAATGATGCTGATTATATTTTTTTCTTTAATTAATCCATAAAATAAAGGTGCAATACCTAATAATGGTAAAATCAAAGTGTTAATAATTTTACCAAACATACAATCGGTTCCATTACCATTTATTGGTTTTATAATTGAAAGCGTATAAACTGAAAGAACAATAAAAACAATTCCGAAAACTGTAAAGTGATTAAAATTAATTTTAATTTTGTCTAAAAAAACAGCTAATAAAATTCCAATTATAAATTCAGTTATTCTTCCAAAAATGGTAAAATCAAGCATGAAATTATAGGAATTTAACATTCCATAAGAATTATAATTTTGGAAAAGATATACCAAACCAAATCCTAAAACAAGTGATAAAACTGGAATAATTATTAAATTTAATTTATTTTTTCTAATTAAAATAAAAAAGAATGGTGCTAATAAATAAAAACACTCTTCAATAGTTAATGACCAGCCTTGTGCAATTCCTGTAAATTTAAACTTATCAAAAAAACCTCTTAAAAACGAAACATTTAATAAATATATTTTAAAATCATTAATTGTTGATTGTGAATGTAGAATTGCAAAAAATAAAAATGTAAGTGTTGTTAGTATAAAATACATTGGATAAATTCGAGCAAATCTTTTAATTAGATAATCTTTAAAATTAAAATTGGTTTCATTATAATATCTATTTGCAATTAAAAAACCACTCAAAACAAAAAAAATGGTTACTCCAATATGAAATTCTCTAAAAAAATCAATTTTTATTACACTACAATGATGAATAAAAACCATGTAAGCAGCTATTGCTCTTATGCCAGTTAGTGCAGGATAATTTATTAGTTTCATTTTGTAAAAATAATCTTTGTTTTATAAAATTTTTCCATTGTACTCACAATATAATTATCAGTAGTATAATTATTTTCTATTTTATAATTCCAGTCTTGGAACAAAGTCGTGTTCAATTTGGTGTCAATCACTTTCATATAAATGACTTTGTTAGGATTATTTTTTAGAATATGTTCCCTTTCCGTTATTGCTTTCTTAAGTTTAAAACCTTCATTTAAATTATAGATTGTAAATGTTAGTATGCTTATTAATAGCAACAAAATCAATAGATTGCATTTGTTGTAATTTGTGTTTGCTTGTATAACATTATTAGTTTTGATGAAATAATGTTTAAGAATATTAAATGTTGCACTCACACAAAAGATTGTTAAAAAGAACATAAAATAGATAGCCGTTCTGGGCGAAACTACTGCTGGAATAATTATAAACGGAGTTAGAGTGCTTGCCGTTATCCAAAACCATTTAGTATTTTCCAAAAACATAACCCAAAATTGTTTGTTTTTTATTTTGAGGTTTAACGATAATCGTTCAAATTTGAAATTAAAATTGGGATTAAAGTATACAAATAACACACCGCCAAATGTAATTGAAAGAATCAATAAAAGAAAAGACCAATAAATATAACGGATTATATTTTTTAGATTGTATTTAAGAAAATATAAAATAGTTTTATCAGCTATTTCGCTATTATTGACCCCTTGCATTCTAAAAAAATTACCTGGTGCCAAAACGATAAATAAAAGTCCAATTATTAAAGATATTAGAATAATATAATTCAGTTTATTACTCGATTTTTTTTCTGATAAATAATTTAAAATACAGTAAATAATCACTAATGTAATTAATCCAATTGTGAGGTTTTGAGTTGATGCAGCTGTGAGTATGGAATAAAATAGGAACACTATTTTCTGTATCGAATTGAAGTTGTTTTTTTGGAGTTGTAAATAAAAATAAATCCAAATTGCAGCCATAAAAAGCCAAAAAGAGTAAATACCACCAGTAGCCCAATATATAGTTTCAGCAAGGTGTTTGTGCGAACCAATCCAAAAAATTAATGCAAATAAAATTGTGAAAATATATTTTTCTGATATTGTAAATGAAATCTCTAAATCAAAGTTGATGATAGACAATATCAATAAACCGCTACCCATAAAACATAAACTCCACATAAAAATAATTACTTCAATTTGGAAGTTTAGCAAACTAAACGCCTGTAAAAAAGCTCCTAATGTTAAGCAGCGTCCATCAAATTCTAAATAATTTGCAATACAATGATTAAGAATATTATTTTTGCAGTCATTCATCAAATAATAATCATCTCCACCATTCAAAAAGGCATTCATAGATAAAGTCAAAATCATCACAAGGCACAAAACCGCCAATCCCAAAAGGATTTTATCAACTGTTTTTTTGTTTTTTATTAGATTTATCATAATTGTTTGCTATTTTCGTGCCTACAAATGTACTGTTTTATTAAAATTATGCAAGATAATCCGTTAGTTACTGTTATTTGTCTGTCTTACAATCATTCCTTGTTTGTGGTCGAGTCTCTTCAATCGGTTATGAATCAAAGTTATAAAAACATTGAATTAATTATTGTTGATGATAAAAGTTCAGATAATTCGGTTGAAGTGATTAATCAATGGCTTATTGATTTTCCTGAGATTCAATTTATTGTCAATAAAAAAAATTTGGGAAATACCAAATCATTCAATAAAGCTGTGAAATTTGCCAAAGGCGAATATTTAATTGACCTTGCTGCCGACGATGTTTTATTAAAAAATTGTGTTGCATTGCAGGTGGATAAATTTCAGAACAGTAATTATAAAAACCTTGGAATGGTTTTTGGAAATGCCGAAAATATTGACGAAAACGGCAAGTTTTATTCCTATTATTTTGATGTAAATTCTCTTAAAAAAGTTATTGATGAAAGAAAAACGGGCGATATTTATCTATCAATTATTAATTCAGGAACGGTAATGTGTTCCGTATCAGTAATGATGAAAAAAAGTATTTTTGAGGATTTAAAAGCTTACGACGAAAATCTTGCATATGAAGATTTGGATTTTTGGATTAGGCTTTCCCGAAATTATAATATTGATTTTATTGATGAAATATTGGTTCAAAAACGCTTTCTTTCAACAGCTATGAGTGCTAATTTTAATAAACGGAATAGCAAAATAAACCATTCAACCAATAAAATTCTTAAAAAAATTATTAGTCTAAACCGAAATCAAGAAGAAGATTTAGCGGTACAAAAACGAGTTCATTATGAAATTATTTTAGCTTATAAAAATAAAGATATTGAACTATTACTTAAAAATTTAGGATTGAAATTGTGGATAGGTTGGAGGAGATTTTTTAAACCAAACATTTCCTAAAATAAATACTTAAAACGATTAAATATATCAAATAAGTAAAACAATGAGCTATAACAACTCCTTCTAATTTAAATAATTGCAGGAAATAAATACTCGAAGTATAGGTAATAAAAAGCGAAAAAATTTCTATCAAAATATATGACAAAGTATGTTTTTTTGCTAATAAATTAAAAGCCAATATCCACGAACAGACTTTTAATAAATCGCCTATTAATTGCCAAAAAAACAATGAAGTTACGGGTACAAATTCGGGCGTAAATAGCATTTTGATTATAAAAAAGCGTAAAAAATAAATACAAATTAGTCCTATCATAAAAATTGGAATCAGGGTTTTATAATAATCCCAAAAAATGGTTTTAGTTTCTAAATTATTTTTGCTAACTGCCAATTTTGGTAAATAATAAATTCCTAAAATGCTGGTTATAAAAAGTAAATAATAAGATGAAATTCTGGTAATAGTTTCCCAAAAACCAGCTTGTTCTATGCCGTAATTAGAAATAATGTTATTTCTAATTGCAATAGAAACAAATGGCGAAATTATTGCCGATACCAATGTCATTAAGGAAAATTGGGATAGGTTTTTAATTATTTGGCTGTCAAAATTTTTAAATTTGACAATCTCAATAAAATTTATTTCTTTAAAAAGATAATAGCTACAAACAAAAAATAAAATTGATGGAGCAATAACTAAAGACAATAAAGCTCCCAAAACTTTGTAATGAAATAATAAAATTGCCGATGTAAAAAGACCAATAATATTGCCAATAGTATTGATGTAAATAACACTTTTAAACTTTCCTAAACCATTAATTATGGCAAGCAAAACCAGCGAAATTGCGTATAAAGGCAAAATTATTGCAAGTATTTTAAAAATTATTTGAAACTGAAAATTAGAACCAAAAATTTTTGTATTCCAGTAATTCGAAGAGAAAAATAATCCAAAACTTAAAATTGAAATTACAAATATAAGTAAGATAAAAACTGTAGCAATTAGTTTTGAGTTTTTCTGTTTATCATTTTCAGCAATATATTTTACAATTCCGTTTGTAAATCCAAGTGTTGAAACGCTTTCTAATCCACTCATAAAGTTTCTGAAATTGCCCACAACTGCCATTCCGCTTGAACCTATAAAAATAGCCAACAATTTTGAAGTTATCAGTCCAATTACAATTTTTATCAATACACTAATACTATTTAAAGATGTGATTTTAAATAAATTAGATCGAAATATGTACTTAATTCTTGTCAATATTTTTATTTTAGAACGGTTTCAAACATTGGATAATTTTTAGTTTCAATTTCATAAAAATCCTGAACTACGGTGCTTGCTCCAAAACCTTGTTTCCAGAATGATAAATTTACCTCTAATTTATTACCTAAATAACCATTTGACGACCCAAAATCTAAATACTTTTTATCTTTAAAAATATTCATAATCAAATGATTGTATAAAAAATCTAAACTGCCATTTGTAGTTTTACTTTCATCTCCAAAAATATATTGCGAATGAGCAACATTTTTACTTTCAAAAATGGTTGTTCCAGCCACGATTATATTGTTTTGATAAACATTAAATTGTCTTATATTTTTAGGAAATAATTGATGCAATTTTGTAATTTCGGCTAATGAATGTATGGGTTTTACGCCGTGTTTTTTCACCATATTTGGTTCCAAAATTTCGTTCCAAAAAGGCTTAAAATCAGTAGTTTCAATAATTTCAAGACCTGCTTTCATGCCTTTTTTTATACCTTCTTTTCTCCCGTCTGATATTTTAAAATTTTCCCTCAAATCCAAAACGGATAAACTGTCTCTTTTTGTCAATTTTGCATTGACTAAAAATAAAGCATACAGCAATTCATCTGCAGGTTTTTGATGATAAATTGTTGGAATTGTTTTAATAAATATTTTCTCTATCTTATTCTCATTCAAATAGGATAAAAGAATTTTAAAAACTGACAAAATGCTTGTTAATTTTAGTTTTTCATTATACAACAAACCACCATAAGTTAATCCCTGATGGGTGTGTACTTCATTGTTCATAATATTTGCGGGCAAAACAGCAATCCATTTTTCGCCATCTAAAATAATTAATGAATAATCGTCAAATCTATCAGAATGATAATCCATAAAATCTCGATGGAATAAAAAAGTTCCATTTTTTGATTGTGTAATAAATGTATTCCAATGGTTGAAATCGAGTTTATTATAGCGTTTTACGATGTAGTTTTTCACTTTATTGTATTGATTTTAGGTGTGCTATAATTTTATTTATGGAGGTTTGATAATCAAACCAAACGACATTTTCAGTTCGTTTGAACCAAGTTATTTGTCTTTTTGCAAATCTACGAGTATTTTTTTTAATTTCATCGATAGCAAATTCTAATGATATTGTATGGTCAAAAAAATCAAATAATTCTTTATAACCTACTGTTTGCAAAGCATTTAAGTTTCTGTAAGGATACAATCTTTCAGCCTCTGCAAGCAATCCATTATTAATCATAACCTCAACACGGCTATTAATTCTTTGGTATAATTGTTCTTTATCAGCCTGTAAACCAATGATTATAGGTGTAAAATTTCGTTCGTTTTTGTTTTTATTTAAAAACGATGAGTAAGGCTTTCCTGTACCTATACAAACTTCTACAAAACGCATCATTCGTTGTGGATTTTGCAAGCTTTGTGGATTTTCAAGACTTATTTTATTAAAATACTCAATATCTAATTCTTTTAGTTTTTCTTGCAAATATTCAATCCCAAATTTGTTATAATTTATTAAAACTTGTGCTCTACTATCGGTTTCTATTTCAGGAAAAACATCAAATCCTTTTAGAACAGCATCAAGATATAGTCCTGATCCGCCAACTATAATGGCATATTCATTGGTTTCAAAAATTTTGTCCAGTTTTTTAAGAGCCTCTTTTTCAAAATCGCCAACGGTATAGTTCTCGAAAATTGATTTGTTTTGAATAAAATAATGTGTGGCATAGTTTAATTCTTCCAGACTTGGAACAGCAGTACCAATAGTCATTTCGACATAAAACTGCCTACTATCGCAGGAAATAATTGGACAATTAAAATGTTTTGCTAATTCGATGCTAACTGCTGTTTTTCCTATGGCGGTTGGTCCAAGAATTACGATTAATTTATTTTTTTTCACGGCTTTTTTTTATCTTTTTCTCGACATTAATATTGTCTTTAATCAATTTTGAAAGAATTTGATTATCAATATCTTTTTCTAATAAAATTTTCAATAAACTTACAGTTGCCATTGCATCGCCGCTGGCTCTATGTCTATCAGGTGTTTCAATTCCGAGTGATCGAGCTAATTTTCCTAAACTATGCGATTTTTCGTCGGGAAATAATATTTTAGAAACTTCAACCGTACAAAGGGTTTTGGCATTAAACTCGTATCCTAATCGTCTGAATTCTGTTTTCAAAATTCGATAATCAAAAACGGCATTGTGGGCAACAAGGATACAGTTTTGGGTAATTTCAACAATCTGTTTAGCAATTTCAAAAAATTTAGGAGCATCTTCAAGCATTTTGCTGTTTATACCTGTGAGTTTAACAACATACGGTTGAATTGATTTTTCAGGATTGACAAGGCTAATAAATTCTTCAATTATTTGTTTACCATCAAATTTATAGATAGCAATTTCAGTAATTCCTTCTTCGTTAAATTTTCCGCCAGTGGTTTCTATGTCTAAAATTGCGTACAAATGTTGTTTTTTTTGATTGATTGTGAGTTTACAAATTTATACTTTTTTTTCGCAAACTTTTTTAAAAATGCAAATGATATTTATTTTAGCCCAGACAGTAGCGACATCCTTTTTTTCTGCCTTTTTTGGGCAGAAAAAAAGATATAGCGAATGGCTGGAAATACATTTATTGATATGACTGAAGTTTTGCTTCCAGAAACGAATTAGAGAAAATCAAAAAAACACATTACTCATAACTCAAAACTTTGCTTATATTTGCAATCAAAAAAAAATATTAATTTATGACAAATACTGAACAAATTAAAGGTATTGTGGAGCGTCTTGGTGCGTTAAGGAGGTATCTTTGACCTTGATGCCAAGCTTGTAGAAATAGCCAATGAGGAAGAAAAAACCTTTGCTCCAAATTTTTGGAATAATCCGAAAGAGGCTGAAATTATTGTTAAAAATTTAAGAGCAAAAAAGAAATGGGTTGATGATTATAGCAAAGCCGAAAATATGGTTGGTGAATTAGAATTAGCTTATGAGTTTTATAAAGAAGGAGAACTTGATGAGGAGGATTTAGACCAACAATATGATTTGACAAATGCTCATATTGAGGCAATTGAATTTAGAAATATGTTGTCTGACGAGGGCGATTCATTAAGTGCTGTTTTGCAAATAACGGCAGGAGCTGGAGGTACTGAAAGCTGTGATTGGGCAAGTATGTTGATGCGAATGTATATGATGTGGGCAGAAAAATCGGGTTATAAGATTAAGGAATTGAATTATCAGGAAGGCGATGTTGCTGGTATTAAAACCGTAACGCTGGAAATTGAGGGAGATTATTCTTTTGGATATTTGAAAGGCGAAAACGGGGTGCATCGATTAGTTAGGATTTCGCCATTTGATAGTAATGCCAAACGACACACTTCGTTTGCATCGGTTTATGTATATCCGTTGGTTGATGATACTATTGAGATTGAGATTAATCCTGCTGATATTGAAATAACTACCTCACGATCAAGTGGGGCAGGAGGTCAGAATGTGAATAAAGTAGAAACTAAAGTGCAACTTTTTCATAAACCATCAGGCATACAAATTCAATGTTCCGAAACTCGGTCGCAGTTAGACAATAGGCAACGAGCAATGCAGATGTTAAAATCGCAGTTGTATGAAATTGAATTGAAAAAGCAATTAGAACAACGAGCTGATATTGAGTCTAGTAAAATGAAAATTGAATGGGGTTCGCAGATTAGAAATTATGTGATGCAGCCTTATAAATTAATTAAAGATGTACGAACAGGCAAAGAAACCAGCAATGTTGATGGGGTAATGAATGGAGAAATTGATGAATTTTTAAAAGCCTATTTGATGATGATGGGGCAGAAAGAGGAGTAATTTTGATAATTTTGAATGGTGAGTTGTAAATTTTGATTATAAAGGGCATTTCTAAAAACTCAATATTCTAATCTAAATTATTTCTCTTGATTTTTTTAAAATTTGAATACGGATTTTTATAAATTTATTTTATTTGTTTTTATCTTTAAATTATTGATATTCAGTCGTTTGCAATAATTGTCGTTAATAATTAAACAAACATTCATATTTGAGTAAAAATTATTTGGAAATTAAGTAAAATAAAACAAAAAGAGCATCAGCAAAAAAATAAATTTACTAAAAAAGCTAATTTTTAGAATGCACCTAAAATTTACAATTAATTTACTATTTTTGTAGAAAAACTTTTTTATGTTAAAAATTGGAGTTCTCGGTGCTGGACATCTCGGAAAAATTCATCTACGGTTGTTACAACAATCAGAAAAATACGAATTAGTTGGTTTTTATGACGAAAATAACGAAAATGGGGCAAAAATTGAGTCCGAATTTGGTTACAAACAATTTGATACTATTGCAAAACTTATTCACGCTGTTGATGTTATTGATATTGTAACCCCTACCCTATCTCATTATAAATGTGCCAAAGTAGCCATAAAAAGCGGTAAACATATTTTTATTGAAAAACCCATTTCTAATACCGTTATCGAAGCCGAAGAAATTATAGCCCTTGCTAATGAATATAAAGTTTTAGGACAAGTTGGACATGTAGAAAGGTTTAATCCTGCATTTATTGCTACAAAAAATATGATTGAAAATCCTATGTTTATAGAAACCCATCGGCTGGCAGAATTTAACCCCAGAGGCACCGATGTTCCTGTGGTTTTAGATTTGATGATTCATGATATTGATGCCATTTTGAGTGTTGTAAAATCGAAAGTAAAACAAGTGAATGCCAGCGGCGTATCGGTAATTTCAGAAACGCCTGATATTGCAAATGCTCGAATTGAATTTGAAAATGGTTGTGTGGCAAACCTTACTGCAAGCAGAATTTCATTAAAAAATATGCGTAAATCAAGATTTTTTCAGAAAGATGCTTATATTTCAGTAGATTTTCTTGAAAAGAAATGTGAAGTCGTAAAAATGAAAGACGCACCAGAAATACCCGGAGATTTTGATATGATTTTGCAAAATGCAGAAGGTGTAAAAAAACAAATCTATTTTTCAAATCCAGAAGTTACCAATAATAATGCTATTTTAGATGAGTTAGAATCATTTGCAAATGCCATAAATAATAACACTATTCCTGTTGTTTCCTTGCAAGACGGCACAGAAGCACTGCGAGTGGCATATATGATTATTGAGAGTATGGAGAGATAATTATAAGATTCAACGACCTAAATTTAGCTGACTGGAAAAATCTTGAAATTGATGTAAACTCGTTGTGGATTAATAATCAAAACAATTTTAAAAATTAGAATTTTATGGATATAACATACAATACAACAGAATTTTTATATATTTTAGAAAAAAAATAAACAAATGAAAACAATCGCCGTAATCGGAGCAGGAACCATGGGCAACGGAATTGCTCATACTTTTGCACAATCGGGTTTTACTGTAAAATTAATTGATATTTCTGAAAAATCATTAGAAAAAGGAATGATTACCATTGCCTCAAATTTAGATAGAATGGTTCTCAAAGGGACAATATCTGAAAATGATAAACTAAAAACTATCAGCAATATAATCACTTATACAGATATTAAGGATGGTGTGGTTGGGGCTGATTTAGTGGTTGAGGCGACTACCGAAAATGTTAATTTAAAACTAAATATTTTCAAACAATTAAGCGATATTTGTGAGAATAATACAATATTGGCAACCAATACCTCATCAATATCAATTACACAAATTGCAGCACAAGTTACTAATCCACAAAGGGTTATAGGAATGCATTTTATGAATCCTGTACCAATTATGAAATTAGTCGAAATTATTCGTGGCTATAATACAACCGATGAAGTTACAAAGAAAATTATGGATTTATCTGTAAAAATAGGTAAAACTCCAGTCGAAGTAAATGATTATCCAGGGTTTGTTGCCAACAGAATTTTAATGCCAATGATTAATGAAGCTATTGAAACTTTATACAACAAAGTGGCTGGTGTTTATGAAATTGATACTGTAATGAGGTTAGGAATGGCACATCCTATGGGACCTTTGCAACTGGCTGATTTTATTGGACTTGATGTTTGTTTATCAATTTTAAATGTTATGTATGATGGATTTAAAAATCCAAAATATGCCCCATGTCCATTGTTAGTAAATATGGTTATGGCTGGAAAATTAGGCGTTAAGTCTAACGAAGGTTTTTATGATTATAGTGAAAGTAAAAAAGCTGAAAAAGTAGCTGTTTTTATATAGGTGGGTTCTATAATTAATTCAAAAAAGCTGGTTTTATA
>DYPB01000006.1:32233-39753 GCA_020720185.1 Flavobacterium psychrophilum
TACGGCTAAATACCTAATATTATTCTAACACTGCAAAAGTATTTCCTTGACTCAAATCGCCAGTTGTGAACCCTTTATTGAACCAATACATTCTTTGTTTTGAACTACCGTGGGTAAATGAATCTGGTATAACTTGCCCTTGCATTTTACTTTGAATAGCATCATCGCCAACAGCATTTGCTGCACTTAACGCCTCTTCAATATCACCTGATTCTAAAATATCTTGTTGGCTTTTTGCAACAATTCCAGCATAAAAATCGGCTTGAAGTTCTAATGCTACTGATAATTTATTGGCTTCAACCTCACTTTTCCCTTCTTGCATCTGACGCATTTTTGTTGATGTTCCTAGTAAATTTTGAACATGATGACCAATTTCATGAGAAATTACATACGAAATGGCAAAATCTCCTCCTTTTGCTCCAAATCGATTTACTAATTCGTCAAAAAAGCCTAAATCCATATATAATTTATGATCCCCAGGGCAATAAAATGGTCCCGATGCAGCACTTGCTCCGCCACAGGCTGTATTTACTGATCCTCTGAACAAAACTAGAATTGGTTTTTCATATTCCATTCCATTTTGTTTGAAAATTTTTGTCCAAAGATCTTCATTATCTGCCAAACAAACTCTAACAAATTTCCCCATTTGTTCATCTTCGACAGTTAATGGTTGTTCTGCTACTTGTTCTGTTTGTGTTCCTTGCACTTGTTGTAAAATATTACCAATAGTTTGACCATTTTCACCTCCAAACATTTGCAATAAAAAAATTACAACACCCAAAATACCTCCTCCTGCTACAACTTTGCCAGTTCCAGAGATTCCTCTTCGATCATCCACATTATTGCTTTCTCTTCTTCCTATCCATTTCATAAGATATTTTTTTAACGAAGTTCTTTAATTGTTGTTCTATTTTTTTATGGTAAATGGAACACCTATAATTTTATTCTTCTGTATCTCTGAATAAATTTCAGTATAGGCGTTTCTATCCTTTTTATTTGTTTTTACTAGCAAGAATTCCAAGACGGAAACCCGTATAAATATCTACTTGTTTAGAATTATTCATTAATGCCGTAACTGCTGAATTTGATCCAATAAAGAATCCGCCTAAACGAAAACCAAATCCTACTGCTGTACCCGAAATTTCATTTTTTGCAATAGGCATAAAAGTTTCAAAGAATCCTAAATTAAATCTGGGTGTTATTGATATTGAATTTTGAGAAATAATTTCATCGTTCTCTGAATTTTTATTCATTTTTTGTCTCATAAACGCTGTTATACTCATTTTTGGGAATAATTTAACATCAGCATATAAATTTAGAGTTGTAGGTAATTTTACAATAAAATCTTTACTGTAATTACTTTCAGTAAAATTGATATTTCCATTTCCATTTTCAACTTTCAAAATATCTATAACTTGAGTTATGGTTGTAACATTTTGAAATTGATTCAAATTCAAATGTTGGGTTCCTGTAATTGATAAATTGTAATCATTTGAGTAGTTTCCATCGTTCTTAAAAGTCATACTTCCAATATCTTTAATAGAAGCACCTATTTTAAATTTATATTTTTCCCCTTCAGGTTTGTATTGATAATCAATACCAACATCTCCAACCATTCCGCCAAATTTTCCGTAAATAGAACTCAATTTTGTATAATCGCTAAAATCAACAAAACTATTGTTAAGATTTCCTGAATATGCCATATTTAAGGAAGTAACTGCATTTGTTAATTCAATATTTGTACCAACATTAGTCAAAGTTCCTTTAAAATTTCTAGCCCCTATATTAGCATACGATCCTGGGAAAAGTAATTTAAATGTTACCCCTCCGTTTACGGAATGGCTTTCGTCTTTGTAAATTTTATGAGCCACTGAGAATGCAATTTCTCCCCAAGCAACTGCATTAATTCTTTGATTTTCAGTACTTGAAAGATTTGTAAATGCTAATAGCGAATTAAACCCGCTGTTTGATAATGCGTCTGCCAAAGATGGATCTACATTAGATAAATTTGCTTTTATATTTGCTTTTGAGGTTAATGCAAAGCCAAAACCAAGCATTTTCATTGCCAAACCTGGTCCTGCAATTTCTGTATCAATATTAAAATTTACCACTTCTTTATCAGCAAATATAAGGTCTTTCAGATCTTTACCGCTTGTAATGTCTTTCACAGTGATTTTATTATTAGATACATTAAAACTTGTTGATACAAATTGAAATTCAAATTTTGAACTTAAATTTGCCAATTCTGAAGGGTTTAATCCTGCATTTAAAATTCCTACACGACTTGTGGTAGTAATTCCTCCAAAATGCTCTTGTGAAAAGGCATTAGAAATCATAAATAAGACGGATAAAATAGTAACTTTTTTCATAAATATTTAATATTAATTTTTTAACAAAGATAATTTATTTTGATTAAATTCAAAATTTATTTTTATAGGTGAGTTCTATATACTATTCCAAACCACATCGTCTGGAACTGGAGCTGTTATTGTTATTTTATCCTTATTAACAGGATGTATGAAAACTAATTTTCGAGCATGTAGATGTATGCCTCCATCAGGATTGGAACGATCAGCTCCATATTTTAAATCTCCTTTTATGCTACAATTTATAGCTTGTAATTGTGCTCTAATTTGATGGTGTCTGCCTGTATGGAGATTAATCTCAAGTGCAAAATAATTATTCAATTCTTTAATTATTTTATAATCCAAACTTGCTGTTTTACTGTCTGGAATTTCTTTTATATATGCTTTAGAAGTGTTGTTTTTTTCGTTTCTTTTAATATAATGTATCAACTTATCTTCGCTTTTTTGTGGTTTGTTTTTAACTACTGCCCAATAAGTTTTTGCAGTTTCTCGGTTGCTAAAAAGTTCATTCATTCTAGTTAATGCTTTACTGGTTCTGGCAAAAACTACAATTCCAGTTGTAGGTCTGTCTAACCGATGAATAACTCCAAGGAAAACATCTCCGGGTTTATTATATTTCTCTTTAATATATTCTTTTACAATATCCGAAAGTGGTTTGTCGCCTGTTTTATCGCCCTGAACTATATCGCCTACTCGCTTGTTAATCACGATAATATGATTGTCTTCGTGAAGAATTTGAAGATTACGATTATTTGTTAATATTTTCAATTTATTGGTTTTATCTATTCAAAATTTTAATTTCAAACATTTTATCCCATTGCTTTCCTGTAATAAAAATGGTTTTTGTCTTTTGATTATAGGCTATTCCATTCAAAACTTCTGCATTTTTTCCTTTAATTGATTTTCTCAATTCTGATAAATCTAAAACCCCTTCAACAGCACCTGAATTTGTATTTATAATTGCGATAGCGTCTTTTTGCCAAATATTACCATATATTTTTCCTTCAATCCATTCTAACTCATTTAATGATTTTACTTTATCAGTACCTACATAAACATTGATATAATTTATTATTCTTTGATTTTCAGGGTTCATCGTCCAAATTTTTTCGGTCCCATCTGATTGGTATAAATTTATTCCATCGTTTGTCATTCCCCAACCTTCAATTTTTTTATCAAATTTAAAAGATTTTTCTCTTTTTAAAGTATTTATATCATAAACAAACCCCATATTATCTTGCCATGTTAATTGAAATAATTTTCCGTTTAAGATTGTAATTCCTTCTCCAAAATATTTATCTTCCAAATCAATTTGTTTGTAAACTTTACCCGTTTTGTAATCATACTTCCTAAAATAGGATTTACAATCACCACCTGAACCAGTACTTTCATAAAGTGTATTTTTATAAAACTCTAAACCTTCTGTAAACGAGGCGGTATCATGTGGATAAATATTTACAACTTCGTATTTTAATTGTTTAGCAACAACATTCGTAACTAGTTCTACTCTGCTGGTATCAATTTCCTTTTTTCCGTCAAAATAAACTATTGCTTTTATATTTTGATAGCCTAATTTTTGATTTTGTAATCCAAAACTAATTTTATCTAATCCTTTTTTAGAACCTATATTTTTATCATTAATAAAATATAAGATACTATCAACTTTTTTGTTTTCGGGGTTTTTTAAAACAATTTCAAGAGCATCAATTGGCAAATATTGCTCTTTTAACTTTGACTCATCAATACCAAAAATGCTTTTTTCATTACTTTTTTTATTATTACAACCTATAAAAAAAATAGTTAAAGATATGATTAGCAAATAATTGTGTTTTTTCATTTTAGTTATTATTTTTAAGGAACAAATATATTAAAAAAATAATTTATTTGTACTTGCAAAAACACAAAAATCATTATACATTTGCACTGGCAAGTCCTACACGACCAGCTCCTGCAGAATCCTCCAGGGTGGGAACGCAGCAAAGGTATGTGGTTGAGCGGTGCGATGTAGGTCGCTTGCCTTTTTTTATTATCATTGCCAGCAAAGCGAAGCAATCTTTAATTTAGTCTTCCACTCGGAAGATTTTTTTTATCAAAATCTTCTAAAAAAATCTAACCATTCAAATGAAAACAGTGCTCATAACAGGTGGATCATCAGGAATTGGGAAATCCATAGGCGAATATTTACAGCAAAAAGGCTATACCGTTTATGGCACAAGTCGCAATCCATCAAATTATTCAGAAACAAAAATCCCATTATTAGCAGTTGATGTTCGAGATATTAATAGTATCAAAAATGCAATAACTGAAATTCTTTCAAAAGAAAAAACATTAGATATTGTAATCAATAATGCTGGAGTTGGCATTACAGGAGCATTGGAAGAAATTCCGATGACGGAGATTAAAAATAATTTTGAGATTAATTTTTTTGGTCCAATTGCCGTAATGCAAGCCGTTTTACCACAAATGCGACAACAAAAATCAGGTTTAATTATTAACATCACATCCATTGCAGGTTATATGGGTTTGCCTTATCGAAGTGTTTATTCCGCATCGAAAGGAGCATTAGAAACCATAACCGAAGCTGTAAGAATGGAGGTAAAACCATTTAATATCACAATTACAAATGTTGCCCCAGGCGATTTTGCAACAAATATTGCCTCTGGAAGATTTCATACTCCTATAATAGAAGGTTCTGATTATCAAAAAAATTATTCCAATATATTGCAAATGATAGATTCTCATGTAGATTCGGGTAGTAATCCACAAGAAATGGCAGAAGCAATTTTGAAAATTATCGAAACCAAAAACCCAAGAATTCATTATAAAGTTGGCATTTTTATGCAAAAATTATCTATCCTTTTAAAACGAGTTTTACCAGATTTGGTTTACGAAAAAATGTTGATGAAACATTATAAATTGTAAAAAAGACTTATAGTTTAAAGTTTTAAAGTTGTAGTTTTGCATCCATAAATTTTAATTAAAACAATATGAAATTTTTTATTGACACCGCAAATTTAGCTCAAATTAAAGAAGCCCAAATGATGGGAATTCTTGATGGAGTTACCACAAATCCAAGCCTAATGGCAAAAGAAGGAATTACAGGCAAAAACAACATCTTGAAACATTATGTTGCAATATGCAACCTTGTGGATGGCGATGTTTCAGCCGAAGTAAACGCTTTAGATTATGATGGAATGATTCGTGAGGGCGAAGAATTAGCCGAATTGCATCCGCAAATTGTAGTAAAACTGCCAATGACCAAAGAAGGAATTATGGCTTGTAAATATTTTTCGGACAGAGAAATAAAAACTAATGTTACACTTGTATTCTCGGCTGGTCAAGCACTTTTAGCCGCAAAAGCTGGGGCTAGTTTTGTCTCTCCTTTTTTAGGACGATTAGACGATGTTTCGACCGATGGCCTGAATTTAATTCAAGAAATTAGAGATATTTATGACAACTATGGTTTTGAAACCGAAATACTTGCAGCATCGGTTAGACATACGATGCACATTGTGAATTGTGCCAAAATTGGTGCCGATGTAATGACAGGACCCTTATCAGCCATTCAAGGACTACTAAAACACCCTTTGACTGATTTAGGAATTGCACAATTTGTTGCCGATTTTGAAAAGGGAAATAAATAAAGGCTAAAATTATAAATTACGATTCAATCTAGTTTCCTTAAGCAAATATAATTAAAATTATTTGGCTTTATAAATTTTAATTTTAGGAATTATTTAGGGATTATCCCAAATACTTATTTAATTGAAGATTATCGAATAAAATTAACTAAAAATAAATTTATAAAAATCCGTACGATTTTATTTCAATTTGTAACAAATGTTACGCTTATATTTTTTTGATTTAATACATTTGTAAAAATATTATATTCAGATGAAAAAAATTACTCTATTACTCGCTGTTTTTGTATTGTTTTCTTGTAACAAAAAGATTGAAAACAAAATTTCTGTTGTCCAAAATCTTGATACTGTCGAAATTCTTGAAGGCAAAAAACTAATGGAAATACATTGCTATTCATGTCATAGTGTAACAGCACCAGAAAACGAAGGTAGAATTGCTCCACCAATGATTGCTATAAAAGCACATTACATAGACAATCAAACAACAAAAGACGAATTTGTTGCAGCAATTCAATCATTTACTGAAAATCCTACAGAAGATAAAGTGCATTTGAAAGGGGCATTTAGACGATTTGGATTAATGCCAAAACAAGTTTTTTCAGCGGGTAGCGTTCAAAAAATTGCTAATTATATGTACGACTATCAAATTGAAGAACCAAGTTGGTTTGCCGAACATTTTAAGAGCAAAGGCAACGAAGGTTGGACACAAACGGGCAAAAAATTCGTAGGCGAATCAAAACCAAAAACCAACGAAGAAATTGGTATGGAATTTGCACTATCGACTAAAAAAATGTTGGGCAAAAACCTAATGAGTGCTATTCAAAAAAACGGTACTTTGGGTGCATTATCTTTTTGTAATATCAAAGCAATGCCACTAACCGATAGTATGGCAAGAAAACATAGTGCAGTTATAAAAAGAGTTTCGGACAAAAATCGGAATCCAAACAACAAAGCAAACCAAGAAGAATTAAAATATATCAATCAATTTAAAAATGATAGGTTTGCTAAAAAAGAAATCAAACCAATTATGGTAGAAAAAGGAAATAAAATTCATTTTTATTATCCAATAGAAACCAACATATCATGCCTGCAATGCCACGGAAATCAAATAAAACCAGAGGTTAGCAAACAAATTCTGAAATTATATCCAAATGATTTGGCAGTGGGTTATTCTGAAAACCAAATTCGAGGTATTTGGAGTATTATGTTTAATAAGGAAACCTCTAAAAACTAAAATATTCAACTTTAATTTCAAAACTTAATGTACTTATTTTTTTCTTAATATTCAAGGTTCAACTTAATAATCTTAATTTATTAATGATGAAAAAATATTTAGCACATTAAGAAAATGAGTTTTTAGAGATTTCTATAAGAACTAAATGATAGGAATTAACTTTTTCATTGTATCATTACAGTAAAACAAGCAATAAATAAGGCGGATTAATTTTACCTGTATTGCTTAAACCCAAATTACGCATTAGAAATCTATTCCAAACTCAAACTACTTCAAAAA
>DYPB01000007.1:0-2207 GCA_020720185.1 Flavobacterium psychrophilum
TTTAACTTATTGATATAATTTGCAAAAGTAAACTTTTCGGCAAACAATAGGCAATTTTTAGATTTTATTTCTAAATCGTTGGCATTAAGATTTATGGCATTACTAATGCTGTTTTTGAAAGGTATTACATTATTGATATCCCAAATAAAACCATTAGTTTCATTGATATAATGTGGAATACTACCAACATTGGAAACAATTGGAATTGTTCCGTAACAGCCTGCTTCCGCAACAACTTTTGGAAAACCTTCGGAGCTAGAGGGCAGTAAAATAAAATGAGTTTGTGCAAATATTTGATGCACCTTTTCTTTTTCTAAAAATCCATGAAAGACAATCTTATTACCTAAAAAAAGAGTTTCTTTTTTATAAAAATCTGTTTTATTTCCATCGCCAATAAAATGAATTTTATCAATAAAATCTATGGGTAATTCTTTTAGAGCATTAATTATTCTATCAACACCTTTAGAGGCTTCTAAACGCCCAACAAAGACGAACGAAAATGGTTTATTAAATTTTTTTTCTTTTGCAGTTTCAATTCCTAATTTAATGTCTTGTTCGTACAAACAAGGATTCTCAAAAGAATGACAATGTTTCGGTTGATTATCCCAAAAACCGTTTATGGTTACCTTACAATTTGCATGGTTTTTATTTAGCCACCATCGTTGCAATTTATAGGATAATGGTGGGTTTTGCTGTGTCCAATTTCCTGCATATTTAACCCAAAAAGTAAATTTTCTTGGAATAAAAAAAGTAAAAATAGGCAATAAAAATAAGCCTATACTGGTTGGCAATCGTAACTGGACTTCGGTTGCATTATTAACCGATTTAATTACTTGAAATATTATTTTAGGTATTTTTACAGCAATCATCAATTTGTTTAAAATAGTATGACCTCCAAAGGGAGGAATCGGAACAAATGTAATGTTGTTTTTTGTATATGGTAATGAGCTTGCTGGTGCTTTATTGTTATGCAAACAGCCAACATGTGTAATCTGCTCCCAATAATCGGCTAGATAATTTATTTCGTTGATTGTTGAACCCCAGCCTTTTAAAGTCCCATAATCTATATAATGTTCTGTATGAGATATGATTACAAGTTTCTTTCGTTTCATCTTTCAATAATTTCTAAATATTGCTTTATAATTGAATCCCATAAAAATTGACTAGACCACTTTGAGGCATTATTTGAATAGGTATCATAATTACTCATAATTTCATCAAAAGCATTAGATATTTCATTAACATCGTGTGGGTTTACGAGTTTTCCAGAAAAATTATCTCTAATAGCATCTGCAATTCCTGTATTTTTTGAGCCTATGGCTGGTATTTTTAAAGCATTTGCTTCAAGAACGGCAATTCCAAAACCTTCAACATCTCCATTTTTTAAATTGTCGCTCAACATAAAAAAAATTTTTGCTTGTTTCAGAATAGCCTCTTTTTGACTATCTGGAATTGAAGTGTGGAAAGTAATGTTCTCTATAACATTTAACTTTTTTGCTAATACCGTAAATGAAATTATCTCTGTCGGAATTCCAATAATATGATAATGAATTTGAGGATAATTTTGTTTTAATGAAGGTAAGGCTCTGATTACATTTTGCTGTCCTTTTCGGTAAGTTACATTGCCTATTGTAATTATTGATGGCTCACCAACAATTAAATCTGTATTTTTTATATCTGTATTTTTAGGAATTACAAAACCATTATTAATGACTTCGATATTTAATTTAGGATTATTTTGTAGCATTAATTGCTTTGTGAAATTTGAAACTGCCACAATTTTATTGTGTCGTTTCACGCTCCAAGAACTTATTTTTTTAGACAAATAACCTCCAGGATTAATTTCAGAACCGTGCAAAACAGTAATCCAATTTCTATTCCAAAAAAAGATTTTTAAAACTCCACCCATCCATATCGAAAATTTTCCAGAGGTAATGATTGTATGGTTTTCTTTCACTAAAAAAAATGCTTTAATAAATCTGTCAAAGTAAGTAAGAACCGTAATCTTATTTCTAATAACTCTGCATATTTTAAACCGCTGAATTTTATCAAAATTTATATCATCGGTAATTTTTTTCGACCGTTGATTAGTAAGAACAGACACTTCCATTCCTTTCAATTGAAGGTTCACTGCTAAATTTAAAGCATGATTACCTATCCCTCCTGGCAGTGGTGGAAATTCAGACGAGATGAGTAGGATTTTATTA
>DYPB01000007.1:2307-39608 GCA_020720185.1 Flavobacterium psychrophilum
GTTTTTTCACTTTACAAAGTAACTACAATTTAATCATTCTACAAAATAAAAAAACCAGAACAATAAAGTTTTGTGATGAAGTATTTAAGAATAGTCCTATCAATAATATGGAAATCTGTGATAAAAAATAAATTACTAATAATCAGGTATCTATTTTTTGATATTGGAGGTTACAGGTAAATTATATGTTTTATTATTTATTTTAAATTATAAAAAAAAGACAAACCTTTCGATTTGTCTTCTCTCATTATTAACCTTAAAAAACATTTTAAGCTTGTTCATCTGTTGAAGTTTCAGTAACTTCTTCTGATATTTCATTTTTTACAACTGGTGCATCATCTGATTTTTTAGCTTTAGAACCTCTACGGCTTTTAGCTTTTTTCTCTTCTTTTTTACCACCATTATAAATTTCGTTAAAATCAACTAGTTCAATCATTGCCATATCAGCATTATCTCCTAAACGATTTCCGATTTTAATAATTCTAGTATATCCACCTGGGCGGTCACCAACTTTAGCTGCAACATCTCTAAATAAGTCTGTTACTGCATATTTGCTACGCAAGTAAGAAAAACAAATACGACGATTGTGTGTAGTGTCTTCTTTTGATTTAGTAATTAGCGGTTCAACAAATTGTTTTAACGCTTTTGCTTTTGCAACAGTTGTATTAATGCGTTTGTGTTCTATTAAAGAACAAGCCATGTTGGCAAGCATTAATTTTCTGTGTCCAGACTGTCTGCTTAAATGATTGAATTTTTTTCCGTGTCTCATTTTATTTTGAATTTAACTCGCAATAGCGAAGTTATATTAGTCTTTATCTAATTTATATTTTGCTAAATCCATACCAAAGTTTAGATTTTTGCCGTAAACAAGTTCGTCAAGTTCTGTTAAAGATTTTTTACCAAAGTTTCTGAACTTCATCAAATCATGTTTGTTAAACGATACTAAATCACCAAGAGTATCTACTTCAGCTGCTTTCAAACAGTTTAAAGCTCTTACAGACAAGTCCATATCAACAAGTTTAGTTTTTAACAACTGTCTCATGTGTAATGATTCTTCGTCATAAGTTTCTGCTTGAGCAATTTCATCTGATTCAAGAGTGATTCTTTCGTCAGAGAAAAGCATAAAGTGATGAATTAAAACTTTAGCAGCTTCGGTTAAAGCATTCTTAGGGCTAATAGAACCATCAGTTTTAATTTCGAAAATTAATTTTTCGTAATCTGTTTTTTGTTCTACACGGAAGTTTTCTATAGCGTACTTTACATTTTTTACAGGTGTAAAAATAGAATCGGTAAATATAGTTCCAATAACAGCGTTTTGCTTTTTATTGTCTTCAGCAGGTACATAACCTCTACCTTTTTCGATTGTTAATTCGATATTAAGTTTGGTTTTACTGTCTAAATTACAAATAACAAGGTCTGGATTTAAGACTTGAAAACCAGAAATGAATTTTTGAAAATCACCAGCTGTAATTTGCTCTTTTCCAGAGATTGAGATTGAAACAGATTCATTATCTACCTCTTCAATTTGTCGTTTAAAACGAACTTGTTTTAGATTAAGAATGATTTCTGTAACATCTTCAACAACTCCAGATATTGTTGTAAATTCGTGATCTACACCATCAATTCTTACCGAAGTAATTGCATGCCCCTCTAAAGCGGAAAGCATTACTCTTCGAAGTGCGTTACCTACTGTTAATCCGTAACCAGGTTCTAAAGGTCTGAACTCAAACTTTCCTTCAAAATCAGTTGAATCAATTAGGATAACTTTATCGGGTTTCTGAAAATTAAATATTGCCATAATTTTGACTGTGTCAATTATTATTTATTGTACAATTCGACGATTAGTTGTTCTTTAATATTTTCTGGAATTTGTAATCTTGCAGGAACGCTTACAAATGTTCCTTCCATTTTATCATTATTCCAGGTAATCCACTCATATACATGAGAAGAGTTTGATAAAGAGCGAATAATTGCTTCTAATGATTTAGATTTTTCACGAACTGCTACTACATCACCAGCTTTTAGGTGATAAGAAGGAATGTTTACCAATTCACCATTTACAGTAATGTGTTGGTGAGATACTATTTGTCTAGCACCTCTTCTTGATGGAGCAATTCCCATTCTAAATACAACATTATCTAATCTTGCTTCACAAAGTTGTAATAAAATTTCACCTGTTACACCTTTAGATGCTGCTGCCTTTTTAAATAAGCCTCTGAATTGTTTTTCTAAAATACCATAAGAATATTTAGCTTTTTGTTTCTCCATTAACTGGATAGCAAATTCAGATTTTTTTCCTCTTTTTTTAGCCATCCCGTGTTGTCCTGGTGGGTAATTTCTTTTTTCGAAAGCTTTATCATCTCCGAAAATTGCTTCGCCAAACTTACGGGCGATTTTGGTTTTTGGACCAGTATATCTTGCCATTTTTAATTTTTTTAGGTAGTAATTATGAATTCAGGTCAAATCCTCCGATAATTTTTTATCTACCAATGTTATACTTAATTTAATTATAAAAATGATGTGTTTTTAAAACAAAATACATCATGAATATTTATACTCTTCGTCTTTTTGGAGGGCGACATCCGTTGTGAGGCATTGGCGTAACATCTATGATTTCTGTTACTTCTACTCCACTGTTATGTAAAGAACGGATAGCAGAT
The DNA here is from genome assembly GCA_020720185.1 of Flavobacterium psychrophilum. GTDB lineage: Bacteria > Bacteroidota > Bacteroidia > Flavobacteriales > Flavobacteriaceae > Flavobacterium > Flavobacterium psychrophilum_O. The sequence goes on from DYPB01000007.1 coordinate 4,968, forward strand.
TCTCTACCGTTTCCTGGTCCTTTTACATAAACTTTTACTTTTTTAAGTCCTGCCTCAAGAGCTACTTTACTACAGTCTTCGGCGGCCATTTGAGCAGCATACGGAGTGTTCTTTTTAGAACCCCTAAAGCCCATTTTTCCAGCTGATGACCAAGAGATAACTTCTCCTTTTTTATTAGTCAATGAAATGATAATATTGTTGAAGGTGGCAGAAATATGAGCCTCGCCAGATGATTCAACGATAACTTTGCGTTTTTTTGCAGTTGCTTTAGCCATATTACTTATTATTTAGTTGCTTTTTTCTTGTTAGCAACAGTTTTTCTTTTTCCTTTTCTTGTTCTAGAATTATTTTTAGTTCTTTGTCCACGCAATGGTAAACCAGATCTATGTCGGATTCCTCGGTAACAACCAATATCCATCAATCGTTTGATGTTTAATGATATTTCAGTACGCAATTCTCCTTCAATTTTGAATGTTCCTACTGCCTCACGAATACCCGCAATTTGGTCGTCATTCCAATCTTGAACTTTAATATCTTGGCTAACTTGAGCTTTTTCTAAAATCTCAATCGCTCTACTTTTTCCTAATCCGAAGATATAGGTTAGTGCAATAACACCTCTCTTGTTTTTTGGGATATCAACCCCTGCTATTCTTGCCATAATTAACCTTGTCTTTGTTTAAATCTAGGATTTTTTTTGTTAATCACATATAATCTGCCTTTTCGTCGTACAATTTTGCACTCGGCACTTCTTTTTTTAACTGATGCTCTAACTTTCATTTTTTTGTTGCTTTATGCTTTAAGCAAGTAGGCAATAGCCAATAGGCAAAATGCTTATGACTTATCGCTTATGGCTTATCGCTCTTTAATATCTGTAAGTAATTCTTGCTTTTGATAAATCGTAAGGGCTCATTTCAAGTTTCACTTTATCACCTGGTAATAATTTGATATAATGCATACGCATTTTTCCTGATATATGAGCAATTACAATATGTCCATTTTCTAATTCTACACGAAACATTGCATTTGATAATGCTTCAATAATTGATCCGTCTTGTTCTATCGCTGATTGTTTTGCCATAAAATAATTAAGATAGTGCTTTTCTGTTTTTGCCTGATTTCATTAAACCATCATACTCTTTATTCAATAAGTATGTGTTTATTTGTGTGATAGTATCTATAACGACACCAACCATAATAATTAATGAGGTACCACCAAAGAATAAAGCCCAAGATTGTTGTACACCTAATAAATTGACCACAATAGCTGGGAACACAGCTATTAAGGCAAGGAATAAAGCACCTGGAAATGTAATTAAAGACATCAAGTGGTCTAAAAAGTTAGAAGTATCTTCACCAGGTTTTACTCCTGGGATAAATCCACCGCTTCTTTTTAAATCATCCGCCATTTTATTTGTTGGAACTGTAATTGCAGTGTAAAGATAAGTAAAAACAATTATTAATGTTGCAAATACTAGATTATACCAAACTCCAAAAATATTACTAAAGGCAGATGTTATTGATTGTGCCGTTTCTGAATTTTTGTCTAATCCAGCAATAACACCAGGTATAAACATAATTGCTTGTGCAAATATTATAGGCATTACTCCAGATGCGTTTAATTTTAATGGAATCCATTGACGGTTACCATCTTGTTCAAACTCTCCAGAAACAGTTCTACGAGCATATTGTACAGGTATTCTTCTCACTGCCATTACTAGTAATACGCAAGCAATAATTACCAAGAACCAAATAATAATTTCAATTACAATTACCATTAATCCTCCATTTGCACCAGTTAATCTTGAAGACATTTCCTGAATAAATGCTTGTGGCATTCTTGCTAAAATTCCGACCATAATTAATAGTGAAATACCGTTTCCTATTCCTTTATCTGTAATTTTTTCTCCTAACCACATTGCAAATATAGTTCCTGTTACCAATATTGATACCGATGAGAACATAAAAGCAAATTGTGATATTAATTCAGGATTTGTATTAGATATAATTGCTCCTGGAATAGTACTGTACAAGTTATAGATATAACCTGGTCCTTGTACTAATGTAATTACTATGGTAAGCCACCTTGTAATTTGATTTATTTTCTTTCTACCGCTTTCACCATCTTTTTGTAATTTTTGTAAATATGGAATTGCAATTCCCATCAACTGAACTACAATAGAAGCTGAAATATAAGGCATTATTCCTAATGCAAATACAGAGGCTTTTGAAAATGCACCACCAGTAAAAACATTAATCAACCAACCAATTCCTTCTTCAGTTTGGCTTGTAAGTTGCCCTAATTTTGTAGCGTCAATACCTGGTAAGGTAACATGTGCACCAAATCGATAAACCAATAACAAACCCAATGTAAGTAAGATTCTGTTTTTTAGTTCTTCAATTTTCCAAATATTTGTTATTGATTCTATAAATTTTTTCATATTAGAAAAATTACATGATTACGGCTTCTCCTCCAGCAGCTTCAATAGCGGCTTTTGCAGTAGCAGTAAATTTATGTGCAGTTACTGTTAATTTTGCTTTCAACTCTCCACGACCTAAAATCTTAACGATTTCATTTTTTGTAGCTAATCTATTTGATACATAAGTTGTCATATCTACAGCATTTGTAACAATTCCATTATCAACAAGGTTTTGAAGTGTATCTAAATTTACACCTTCGTATTCTTTACGGTTGATGTTTGTAAAACCAAATTTTGGTACTCGTCTTTGAAGTGGCATTTGCCCACCTTCAAAACCAATTTTTTTAGAATATCCAGAACGAGATTTTGCACCTTTGTGTCCACGGGCTGCAGTTCCACCTTTTCCAGAACCTTCTCCTCTACCCAATCTTTTATTTTGATTGTGCGTTGAACCTTCAGCAGGTTGTAAGTTACTTAAATTCATTTTTGATATTGTTATTTAGTTTCAACAGAAACCAAGTGTTTAACTTTATTTATCATCCCAAGGATAGCTGGATTTGAATCATGCTCTACAACTTGACCCATTTTACGAAGTCCTAATGCTTCTAATCCTCTTTTTTGAGTTAGCGGGCAATTTATTTTGCTTCTAACTTGTTTTACTAATAATGTAGCCATAATTTCCTTTGAATTAACCTTTAAAAACTTTTTCTAATGATATACCTCTTTGTTTTGCAACTTTATAGGCACTTCTCATTTGCAATAAAGCATCGAATGTTGCTTTTACTACATTGTGCGGGTTTGATGAACCTTGAGATTTTGATAATACATCGTGAATTCCAACTGACTCTAATACGGAACGAACGGCTCCACCAGCAATAACTCCTGTACCATGAGAGGCAGGTATTAGAAATACTCTTGCACCACCAAATTTACCTTTTTGTTCATGAGGAACAGACTGCCCTGCTAAAGGAATTTTCACTAAATTTTTCTTTGCATCTTCAACTGCTTTTGCAATCGCTTCAGATACATCTTTAGATTTTCCTAATCCATGACCAACAACACCGTTTTCATCACCTACAACTACAATAGCAGAAAAACCAAATGCTCTACCTCCTTTTGTAACTTTTGTAACACGATTTACACTTACCAGACGATCTTTTAATTCAAGACCACTCGGCTTTACTATTTCTATATTTTTGTAATTTGACATAATATAATAAATTAGAATTTAAGCCCAGCTGCTCTTGCGCCTTCTGCTAATGATTTAATTCGTCCATGATATAAATAGCCACCTCTATCGAATGTAACTACTTCAATTCCAGATTTTAATGCTCTTTCTGCAACAAGTTTTCCAACTGCTGATGCAACTTCTACATTAGTACCGTTATTTACTTCTTTTTCTCTTGATGAGGCAGCAAGTAAGGTAACACCATTTACATCGTCAATTAATTGAGCGTAAATTTCTTTGTTACTTCTAAATACAGATAATCTTGGGTTTGAAGCAGTTCCACTTACAATCTTTCTGATTCTATATCTAATTCTTTGTCTTCTATCGGATTTTGTTAATGACATAATCTTATACTTTTTTAAGCTGATTTACCTGCTTTTCTTCTTAATACTTCACCTACAAATTTAACTCCTTTTCCTTTATATGGTTCTGGTTTACGGAAACCTCTAATTTTTGCCGCAATTTGACCTAAAAGTTGTTTATCATAAGATGTTAATTTTACGATTGGATTTTTACCTTTTTCAGATATAGTTTCAACAATTACTTCTGGAGCAATTTCTAAAACAATATTGTGAGAATATCCTAAAGCTAAATCTAATTTTTGACCTTGATTTGAGGCTCTATAACCTACCCCAACTAATTCTAATTGTTTTGTAAAACCTTCAGAAACACCAATTATCATATTATTGATTAACGAACGGTATAGACCGTGTTTTGCTCTTTGATTTTTATGATCAGACGAACGATTTACTTGAACTTGATCGCCTTCAATTAATACTTCAACATCCGAGAACTCTTGTGTTAATTGACCCTTTTTTCCTTTTACTGTAATTATACCATTATCAACTGAAACAGTTACTCCGGCAGGGATTACAACGGGATTTTTTCCTATTCTTGACATTTCTTACTTAATTTAATGATTAGTAAACATAACAAATTACTTCGCCACCAACATTTAATTGTTTGGCTTGTTTTCCTGTCATCAAACCTTTTGATGTAGAAACGATTGCAATTCCTAATCCGTTAAGGATTCTTGGAATTTTATTAGCTCCAGCATACTTACGCAAACCTGGTTTACTAATTCTTTGAATATCTTTGATGATTGGCTCTTTAGTATCTTTATCATACTTCAAAGCAATTTTGATAGAACCCTGAACAGAGTTGTTTTCAAATTTATAACTTAAAATATATCCTTGGTCGAATAATATTTTAGTTATTTCTTTTTTAAGATTAGATGCTGGAATCTCGACAACTTTGTGGTTTGCAGCCACAGCGTTTCTAACTCTCGTCAAATAATCTGCAATTGGATCTGTGTACATTTTTTATTTATTTGCGGTATTGGTTTTCAATAAAAACTATTTTTATTGAACCTTACACCAGTTAAATTTTTGTTTTACAATAGGCAATAAGCTTTAGGTGTAAGCAAAATTACTTATAGCTTATTGCGAATAGCCATTTTACCAAGATGCTTTTTTAATACCTGGTATTAATCCATTATTTGCCATTTCTCTAAATGTAACACGAGAAATACCAAATTGTCTCATGTATCCTCTAGGTCTTCCTGTTAATTTACAACGATTATGCAAACGAACTGGTGAAGCATTTTTAGGTAACTTTTGCAAACCTTCATAATCTTTAGCGTCTATTAACGCTTGTCTTTTTGAAGCATATTTTGCAACTGTTTTTTCTCTTTTCACCTCACGGGCTTTCATTGATTCTTTTGCCATATCTTAATTCTTTTTAAAAGGTAAACCTAATTCAGTTAATAATGATTTTGCTTCTTTGTCTGTTTTTGCAGAAGTTACAAAAGTAATATCCATTCCTGAAATTTTATTAACTTTATCAATATCAATTTCTGGGAAAATGATTTGTTCTAAAACTCCTAAATTGTAATTACCTCTTCCGTCGAAACCTGTAGCTTTTATTCCACTAAAATCTCTAACTCGTGGCAAGGCAGAGGTTACAAGTCTATCTAGAAACTCGTACATTCTTTCACCACGCAAAGTTACTTTTGCACCAATTGGCATTCCTTTTCTCAATTTAAAAGATGCAACATCTTTTTTTGATATAGTAGCCAAAGCTTTTTGTCCAGTTATCTTTGTTAATTCCTCAACTGCATAGTCAATTAATTTTTTATCCGATACTGCTGCACCAACTCCTTTACTCAATACAATTTTTTCCAATTTTGGAACTTGCATTACATTTTTGTAACTGAATTCTTCTGTAAGAGCAGCAATTACTCTGCCCTTATATTCTTCTTTAAGTCTAGGTATATAAGCCATAATACTATAATACTTGATTAGATTTTTTTGAAAATCTCACTTTTTTATCTCCTTCAACTCTAATTCCAACTCTAGTAGTTTCCTTTGTTTTTGGATCTATCAGAGATATGTTTGAAATTTGTATTGGAGCTTCTTTCTTAACGATTCCACCTTGAGGGCTTTTTGCACTCGGTTTAGTGTGTTTTGAAACCATATTCACGGCTTCTACAATCGCTTTGTTTTTCTCACGATCTACTTTTAGAACTTTACCTTCAGAACCTTTATGGTCTCCAGCAATAACTCTAACAATATCTCCTGTTTTTATTTTTAGCTTTATCATTTGTATATGAATTAAAGCACCTCTGGTGCTAATGATACAATTTTCATGAATTGTTTTTCACGAAGTTCTCTTGCTACGGGTCCAAAAACACGAGTGCCTCTCATTTCTCCAGCAGCATTTAATAATACACATGCGTTATCATCAAATCTGATGTAAGAACCATCAGCTCTTCGTACTTCTTTTTTGGTTCGTACAACTACTGCGGTTGATACTGCCCCTTTTTTAACATTTCCGTTTGGTGTTGCATCTTTAATAGATACAACAATTTTATCTCCAACAGAAGCATATCTTCTTTTGGTACCTCCTAAAACACGGATAGTTAAAACTTCTTTTGCTCCCGTGTTATCTGCTACTTTTAGTCTTGATTCTTGTTGTACCATAATTATTTAGCTCTTTCAATGATTTCAACTAATCTCCAACATTTTGATTTACTCAAAGGACGAGTTTCGCTTATCCTTACAGTATCTCCAATATTGCAGTCATTTGTTTCGTCGTGTGCTACAAATTTCTTTGTTTTTAATACGAACTTACCATATAATGGGTGTTTTACTCTTGTAACTTGTGCTACAACGATAGATTTGTCCATCTTATCGCTAGTAACAACACCAATTCTTTCTTTTCTTAAATTTCTTTTTTCCATCTTTCGCAGTTTACAGTTATTGTAACTCTCTTTTACTTAATTCTGTAGCTAATCTTGCAACGGTTCTTCTTACACTTCTAATTTGAAGTGGATTACTAATTGGTGATATAGCATGAGCCATTTTTAATTCAGCATAAGCTTTTTTAGTTTGGCTAAGTTTTTCTTGCAACACTGCTGCAGAAAGATCTTTTATTTCTGATTGTTTCATAACTTTATTTATAATTATGCTTCGAAATCTCTTGCTACTACGAATTTTGTTTTACAAGGTAATTTTTGTGCTGCTAATCTTAATGCTTCTTTTGCAACAGATAATGGCACACCACCAACTTCAAACATTATTCTTCCAGGTCTAACAACAGCAGCCCAATATTCTACGGCTCCTTTTCCTTTACCCATACGTACCTCTAGAGGTTTCTTTGTTATTGGTTTGTCTGGAAATATTTTAATCCATAATTGTCCTTCTCTTTTCATAAAACGAGTTGCAGCAATACGAGCAGCTTCGATTTGTCTTGAGGTCAAGAACATTCCATCTTCATGAACAGATTTAATCCCAAACATCCCATTTGAAAGTTCATGCCCTCTTTGAGAATTTCCCTTCATTTTACCTTTTTGTACCTTACGGTATTTTGTTCTTTTAGGCTGTAACATTTTTCTTTTTGTTTAAAAATTTACTTTCTTTTTCGAGCGTCTGGTTTTCTATCTTTATTAAAAGGTTTTCTGTCTCCTCTTGGAGAATCTCCACCTTTTCCACCATCTTTTCCTGGTTGTTTTTTATCCATTCCTAAAAGTGGTGATAAATCTCTTTTACCATAAACTTCACCTTTCATAATCCATACTTTTATTCCCATTCTACCATAAGTAGTATGGGCTTCTGCAAGTGCGTAATCAATATCGGCTCTGAAAGTTGATAAAGGAATTCTTCCTTCTTTGAATCCTTCTGATCTCGCCATTTCAGCTCCATTCAAACGACCAGAAATTAAAACCTTTATACCTTCTGCGTTCATACGCATGGTGGCAGCAATAGCCATTTTAATTGCTCTTCTGTAAGAAATTCTGCTTTCAATTTGACGGCAGATGCTTGTTGCAACTAAATAAGCATCAAGTTCAGGTCTTTTAATTTCAAAGATATTAATTTGAACCTCTTTGTCTGTAATTTTTTTAAGTTCTTCTTTTAACTTGTCTACCTCTTGTCCGCCCTTCCCGATAATGATACCTGGTCGAGCAGTAGTGATAGTAACGGTTACAAGTTTTAAAGTTCTTTCTATAATTACTTTTGATACACTAGCTTTTGATAAACGAGCATGAATATACTTTCTGATTTTGTAATCTTCGGCAATTTTATCGCCATAATCATTTCCACCATACCAGTTTGAATCCCATCCTCTGATGATACCAAGTCTATTTCCAATTGGATTTGTCTTTTGTCCCATGCTGCTTATGAATTGCTTTGTGTGTTATTAATTTGCCCTAATACTATTGTAACATGATTAGAACGCTTTCTTATTCTATGTGCTCTTCCTTGTGGTGCTGGACGAAGTCTTTTTAACATCATTCCTCCATCTACACGAATTTCTTTTATAAACAAGCCTGCTTCATCCATATTAGCGTCTGGGTTTTTTTGAATCCAGTTATTCATAACTGACAAAACCAATTTTTCTAATTTTCTTGAAGCTTCTTTTGAGCTAAATCTTAATATATTAAGTGCTCTTTCCACTTTCTGACCTCTTACCAAGTCTGCTACTAAACGCATCTTTCTAGGTGAAGTAGGGCAGTTATTTAACTTTGCGAAGGCAAGAGACTTATTAGCCTCTTTTCTAGCGTCTGCTGTTTCTCTTTTACGAACTCCCATTGCTTCTTATTTTTTACCTTTATTTTTTGCTCCAGCGTGACCTCTAAATGATCTTGTTGGCGAAAATTCTCCTAATTTATGTCCTACCATATTCTCTGTAACATATACTGGTACAAATTGTCTTCCGTTATGTACAGCTATTGTTTGTCCAACAAAGTCTGGTGTTATCATAGAAGCTCTAGACCAAGTCTTTACTACTCCTTTGTTTCCTTTTTCAATGTTTTCTTGAACTTTCTTATCTAATTTATAATGAACGAAAGGTCCTTTTTTTAATGATCTTGCCATGTCTTATTTCTTTCTTCGTTCTACAATATATTTGTTACTTGGATTTTGCTTCGCTCTGGTTCTGTATCCTTTTGCAGGAATACCTTTTCTAGAACGAGGGTGTCCACCTGACGAACGACCTTCACCGCCACCCATTGGGTGATCCACTGGATTCATAGCTACTGGTCTTGTTCTTGGTCTTCTACCTAACCATCTTGTTCTACCTGCTTTACCAGACACAACTAATTGATGATCAGAATTTGAAACGGCTCCAATTGTTGCAGAACAAGTAAGTAAGATTAATCTTGTTTCACCTGATGGCATTTTTATCGTTGCGTATTTTCCGTCTCTTGCCATTAATTGAGCAAATGTACCTGCAGAACGGGCAATAACTGCTCCTTGTGATGGACGCAATTCTATACAAGAAATTACAGTTCCTAATGGAATTTTACTTAATGGAAGTGTATTACCTATTTCAGGTTGTGCATCGACTCCAGAAACTAATTTCTGACCAACTTTCAATCCGTTTTGAGCAATAATATAGTTTTTTTCACCATCAGCATATGCTAATAAAGCAATAAAAGCTGTTCTGTTTGGGTCATATTCTATTGATTTCACAGTTGCAGAAATGCCTGCTTTTGCTCTTTTGAAATCAATAATACGATACCTTTGTTTATGACCACCGCCTGTATAACGCATGGTCATTTTTCCTTGACTATTTCTACCTCCAGAGTTTTTTATCGGTGCTATCAAAGAGCGTTCCGGCTTATCAGTTGTAATGGCGTCATAACCATTCACAACTCTAAATCGCTGACCTGGGGTAATAGGTTTTAATTTTCTTACTGACATTTTATCCTAAATTGTTATAAAAATCAATTGTTTCTCCTTCTTGTACTTGTACAAATGCTTTTTTCTCGGCGTTTGTCTTTCCACTTATAAGTCCACTTTTAGTGTATTTTGTACTTCGATCTGGTCTTACATTCATCGTGTTTATACTAATAACATTTACTCCATAAGCAGCTTCTACGGCTTTCTTAATTTGTATTTTATTTGCTTTTTTATTCACGAAAAAACCATAGCGATTCAATGTTTCACTTTCTTTGGTTACTTTTTCTGTTACTATAGGTTTAATTATGATACTCATGACCTATTATTTGTTTAAATTTTCTTCAATTCCGTCTATCGAACCTTCTAAAAGCACTAAATTATTAGCGTTTAAAATAGAATAAGTACTTAATTCTGAATTAGTTACCACATTTGTTGCCTTTAAATTTCGTGAGGACAAATATACATTTTTATTTGATTCTCCCAACACTATTAAAGATTTTTTATTTTCTATACCCAAAGCCTTCAAAACTTCAATAAAATTCTTTGTGTTTGGAGCTTCAAATGTGAAGTCTTCTACTACAATAATATTTGATTCTTTTGCTTTTAATGAAAATGCTGATTTTCTTGCCAATCTTTTTAATGATTTATTCAATTTGAATGAATAACTTCTTGGTCTTGGCCCGAAAACAGTTCCACCTCCTTTAAACAACGGAGACTTTTTACTACCAGCTCGGGCAGTTCCTGTTCCTTTTTGTTTTTTGATTTTGCGTGTACTTCCTACAACTTCTGCTCTTTCTTTTGCTTTGTGTGTACCTTGTCTTTGATTAGCAAGATATTGTTTTACATCAAGATAGATAGCATGTTTGTTTGGTTCTACTGCAAATACTGCGTCTGAAAGTTGTACTTTTCTGCCAGTATCTTTTCCGGTTTTATCTAATACTTTTACTTCCATTATTTCTGAATGATTACAAAAGAGTCTTTGCATCCTGGAACACAACCTTTTACTAATAGTAGGTTTTTTTCAGCTACTACTTTCAATACTCTTAAATTTTGAACTTTTACATTGTCGCCTCCCATTCTTCCTGCCATTCGCATTCCTTTGAATACTCTTGAAGGATAAGACGATGCTCCTACTGAACCTGGCGCTCTCAATCGGTTATGTTGTCCGTGAGTTGCTTGACCCACACCACCAAAACCGTGTCTTTTTACAACACCTTGGAATCCTTTACCTTTTGAAACACCTTGTACATCTACAAACTCTCCTTCTGAAAAGATTGAAACATCTACAATGTCTCCTAATTTTTGCTCTGTTGCAAAATCTTGAAATTCAACAACTTTTTTCTTCGCTACAGTTCCAGCTTTTTTAAAGTGCCCTAATGCCGCTTTTGTGGAATGTTTCTCAGTTTTGTCATCGAAACCAAGTTGCAACGCTTCGTACCCGTCGACCGCTTTGGTTCTGACTTGGGTAACTACACATGGTCCAGCCTCTATAACGGTACAAGGAATATTTTTCCCATTCTCGTCAAAGATACTAGTCATGCCAATTTTTCTTCCGATTAACCCAGACATATTAAACATTTATTAATTAAACAATTAGAAAGGTCGCTTCCTTTCATTTTTTGAGTGTGCAAAGATAGTTATATTATTTTAACTACCAAATATTATTTCAAAAGTTTCTGAATAAAGTTTTCAATAATTAAAATTTATCCTGTTATTCCTATAAAATATCTTTATATCTTTTTTAAGTTATCTTTTAATGTGGAACTATGAGTTAAAATTTAGTTGTTAATTTCTTGAAAATTTGAGGTTTTAAGCTTTTGAAAATTTAGTGTTGTTTATTTCTAATATTGGATGAATGCTTTAGGTGGGTTCTATAAATTAGTTTTTTTGTAAATTTATTTTTTACTGATGCTCTTTTTGTTTTATTTTACTTCACTTTGTGTTTATTTGTCAGCGGTGTTCAGTGAATTTACATTTGGCATCTTTTTCCCATCTTTCTGTTCAAATATGGGCATATTTGAACAGAAAGAAAGAAAAAATCTATTCAAAATAATTCCAAAAATAGCTATCAGCTAATTTATAGAACCCACCTTTATATATAAAAAGAGCAGAACAAAAATTAATTGGCTCTGCTTTTTATAATTTATGGATTTTCGGCTTCTATTTTAGGAAAGAGTTACGGATTTTATAATTATTTTACCAAATCTAATTTTTCTGCAAAATATTCACAAAAATCTTTCATTGTAGCAGTCATCTTCTCGTCGCCTGTAGCACGGTTATAGGTATCTGCCATTGCTATAAGGGTTTGATGAAAAAATAATTTCATCTCATCAACAGGCATTTCTTTTGTCCACAAATCAATTCGAAGTGTTTCCTGAACCTTATTGTCCCAAACCGAAAGCATAATAGCCTTGGTTTCTTCCGTATTTATACCTCCATCGGAGGCGGTCCATAAAATTTTTTCAGGCACACGGTTGTCGTCTAATTCGATATTAAATTTTATTTCTGATTTCATTTTTAGCTGTAAGTAAAAAAGTGTTGAGCAGAGACTAATAATCTTATCGCTTATGCCTATTGCTTTTTAGGTTTGTATTTACTGTTTTCAAATATTGTTTTTTCGTCTGTTTTTAGCATATCTGTCAAACTAATTTTATTGTTTTCCATATATGATTTTACAATTTGCCAACCTACCCACGCCCCCACACGACCTGGTGATTCGCTATCTATTTCTAAATAAAATTTAGAGAAAGGTGCTGGCAAGATAAACCGTCCTGCAAGTTTTGAGTCATTTTTATACAGCATTTTTTGCTCTATAAAATAGCTCCAAATATAGCTTTCGTTAGCCAAACACCAATCCATTTGAGGTTTTGTATAACCTATTTTTACTTCGTCTGGAGTTTCTGGCAAAAGTTTATCTTTTAAATAAAGTTCTTTTCCTGCAAATACCATCAATGAAATTAAAGATTTGTCGGATGGTAATGGGATTTTTCTTGTTGCAAAACTCGAAACTAAATCTGGAAATATTTGATTTTCTTCAAAATTTTGTTTGATATAATCAGGAAACTCTCCTTTATAATATTTATGGTCCTTTCCTAAATATAGTTCTAACGGAATAAGTACTAAACTATCGGCATAGATAGCTTTGTTGTTATAATCCATATCGGCAATTACGGTAAAGACTTTCGGGATTTTTGCCGTTGGATAATAATATTTGATATGTTTAAATAAATTAGCAAATTGCGGTTCGAGCTTTGATATATTGTTGTACTTTTTTTGAACTTCGCCATATAATTCTCGCCACATTGGATTTTGCATTTTGTTTGTCCAAACGGTATCTGCATTTCCTGCTGGAAAAAGATATGGATATTCTGATTTTAGTTTGCCTAAATCTTGTGGTTTGGTCTCAAAAAAAAGTTTGTCAAATCGAGTGAATTTTACTTCAACAGCAATTTCCTCGACTGCTTTTTCTTCTTCTGATTTTTGTTTGCACGATGCCAAAGCCAATATAAAAAGAAAAGGAATTGTTAGTTTTTTCATAGCGTTTATTGATGTTTTAGCCCTGATGGTAGCGGCATCCTTTTTATTTTTTTTGGGCGTTATCAAAATAAAAAAATAAAAAGATATAGCGAACAGCAGGAAATAGCTTCTAATTATTGATAAACTCTAATTGATCGTTATGATTTAATTTATTATTTTTGCAAATATACAATGCTATTTTTAAAAAAAACTTAAAAAAAAACTTAAAAAATGATTATTGAAGATGTGAACCTCAAAATTGTAAATTGGTTAAAAGAATATGCTGAAAATGCGGGTGTTAATGGTTTTGTGGTAGGGATTTCGGGCGGAGTAGATTCTGCTGTAACCAGCACGCTTTGTGCCCAAACGGGACTAAAAGTTTTGTGTGTAGAAATGCCTATTCATCAGGATGCAAGCCAAGTAAATAGAGGGCGGGAGCATATTGAACAGCTGAAAAATAGATTTGAAAATGTATTGAATGTGGAGGCAGATTTGACTACTGTTTTTGAAGATTTTAAATTAGAAATGCCTGTTGTTGATGATTTGGCAAAGGTTAATTTAGCGTTGGCAAACAGCAGGGCACGATTACGGATGACTACGCTTTATTATTTTGCTGGAATTTATGGTCTTTTAGTTGCTGGAACAGGCAATAAAGTTGAGGATTTTGGGGTAGGTTTTTATACAAAATATGGTGATGGTGGTGTGGATTTGAGTCCAATTGCCGATTTGATGAAGAGTGAGGTTTATCGGTTAGGTGCTTATTTAAAAATTCCAAATTCTATTCTAAATGCTGCTCCAACCGATGGTTTATTTGGTGATTTACGAACCGATGAGGATCAATTAGGGGCTAGTTATGATGAATTAGAATGGGCAATGAAAGAATCTGAAAAAGGAAAAGATAGTGCTAATTTTGAGGGCAGGCAGAAAGTTGTTTTTGAAATTTATACCCGATTAAATCGTATCAATCAGCATAAAATGTTGCCAATTCCCGTTTGTGTTCTTTAAGTTCAATTATTTTATTAAATTTTTAAATGCCGTCTGGAAAAAGTTTTTATTAACAATGTTTTAAAGGTGGGTTCTATAAATTAGTTTTTTTGTAAATTTATTTTTTTACTGATAGCTATTTTATAGAACCCACCTAAAAATAATTGCCTGAAAAATGGGGTGATACTCTCTTATTTTTAGTTTTTATCAAACTGCTTCCCTGACAAAATTTCAGTTCAAAAAAATTGGTTGCATATTTGATACCTTATAATTTATGGATAAAAATTTTAAATTTTCAACATCAGTATTGGTACTACCACTAATTTTTGTATTGTTCCTTTGGATTGTTTTTTGGATTGAAATTAGGTTTCATTTCAATTTTTCTAAAAATGGTATCTTGCCTCGAACCTTTATAGGATTGCAAGGTGTTTTTACAGCACCTTTTATTCATGCAAATCTGAAACATTTAGCAAACAATTCTTTAGCTTTATTATTTCTTTTAGCAGCTTTACGATTTTTTTATTACAAACAAACATTCCAAATTATCGTTTTCGGAATATTATTTTCAGGGTTATTAACTTGGGTTATAGCCCGACAAAACTACCACATAGGTGCCAGTGGGTTTGTGTATGTTTTGGTGAGTTTTATTTTTTTTAAAGGTATAAAAACGCAATATTATAGATTAGTTGCACTTTCATTAACCATAGTAGTTTTATATGGTGGAATGGTTTGGTATATGTTTCCGTCTGCAGATAATAGTATTTCGTGGGAAGGTCATTTGTCTGGGTTCATTATTGGTTTTGTGCTTTCAATATTTGTTAAAACCCCAGAGTATAAAAGTGAACAATTTTATGATTGGCAAAAACCAGAATACAATCCTGATGATGACGAATTTATGAAACAATTTGATGAAAATGGAAATTTTGCACCAATAAGATTGGAAGAGATAAATTTAGATGATACAGAAAAGACAGAAACAAATTTTGTTTACGATTTTATACAAAACTCAACGACTAAAAAATAAGAGGTATTTATTTCTGACCTAATAAATTAACAATTTCTTTGTCTTACAACTTCATATAAAAAAGCACCACAAGCTACAGAAACATTAAGTGATCCTATTGTTCCAAACATTGGTAGTTTTGCTTTTTCATCAACAATTTTTAGAACTGATGGGTTTATACCTCTTTCTTCGCTACCCATAATAATTGCTAATGGCTCATTTAATGAGAAATCATAAATATTGTGTTCCGTTTTTTCAGTAGCAGCAATGGTTTTAATACCAGAACTTTGCAGATAAAAAATAGCGTCTTTAATGTGTTCAACCTTACAGATAGGAATGTTAAATACAGCACCTGCTGATGTTTTTACGGTATCGCCATTTACAGGAGCCGAACCTGCTTTTTGAACAATAATTCCATTTACACCAGTACATTCAGCTGTTCTTATTATTGCTCCAAAGTTTCTAGCGTCTGATATTTGATCTAAAATTAAAAATAAAGGTTTTTTATTAGCTTGTAAAGTGCTTTCTATCAACATTTCTAAATCCATAAACCCAATAGGCGAGATACTTGCCACAGCTCCTTGATGATTATTTGGAGTCAATCGATTCAATTTTTCTACGGGTACATAACTAAAATTAATGTTGCCCCGTTTCATCACTTTCATCAAATCTTTCATCAATTCACCTGATATTTCTTTTTGAATAAATACTTTATCAACAGCAGCCCCCGCTTGTATAGCTTCTATAATGGCTCTAATTCCAAAAATGATGTGTTCTTTTTCCATAGTGGCAAAGGTAAGGAATTTATATAGAAAAATAACACTAGACAAATAAAGCTTCAGGGAATAGAAACTACACTTTTCATCAGAAAACAGTTTTTAAACTAATATGAACAATAGCGTTTGAGTTGTTGATTTTTTGATTATCATAGCTTCCACTTGCGTAAACGAAGTTTAGTAAGCCGTTTTTTGTTTGTAACCCAAAACCAATTCCTATTCCGAGTAATCTGGAAGATAATTTTCCTGAATTATTTAAACTTTTATCTTCAAAATAAGCATAGTCTAAAATAGAATGTAAATAGAATGAGGGCGATATAATATACTGGTATTCTGTCAATAAAGATGTAAGTATATTGGCTTGTAATGAATTTTCATTAAATCCTCTTATGGAATTGATGCCTCCAAAACGGTATAATTCATTGACAATATAAGTATTGGATTGAAGATAAAAGTTTTCTGTTTTTAGGTTTATAGCAGTATTTTTTGTTAAATACAAATGATAATTAGCGGTTAATTGCCCAAAAAACTGTTGATTATTATTTAATCTAGCATTTCGTTTTCCTGAACCAATTTGAAATTTGAAATTTAATTTTTCTGGAAATAAAAAATCATCTAAATTGTAACTAAAAAACTCATAAGTTCCTGTATAATAACTACTATTGTAATTTGAAATTGAATTAGAATTTGCATTTTTTATATCGTTTGACTCTGTCGATTGATAGCCTAAAAAAACTTTTGAATTATAATTAAGATAATATCCAATATCAATAGTGTTTTTTGTGTTTTGAAAAATACTATCTTGCTTAAAAATGTTCAACTGTGTTTTTACAGCAATTGGCGAATTGAAAATATATGGAATTTCTACACTTCCATTAAAAGTTTTTTGGTCTTTTCCGTCGCTTTTCCAATAAATTTGTAATTTTTCTCCCGTATTTAGTGCGTTATTAAGAGTTAAATCAAGATATCCATTGAAAATCAATTTACCTTTTTCGTCGTTTGAAAAACCAATAAAGCCATCAAACGAATTTGTTTTTGCTTTTTCAAGATATACAAAAACCTTTGTAGAATCAGTAGTAAAAAGTATTTCAGGATATTTGGTTTGTTTCACGAAACGAATTTTATTAAAATCGAAATTTATTTTCTTTAAATTCTCCTGATTAAAAATTTGATTTTTATATCTTCGTTCCAAATTTTTTTTATACCCAACAGGAAATTTATCATAACCTTTAATTACAAATCCATTCAGATTTCTTTTTTTATTAGTAATAATTTGTAAATCAGCTGTTAAATAGTCCTCTTTTTTCTGAATATTAATCAATTGCAATTTAGATAATCCAAAGCCTGATTTTTCTAATTTTTGAAGATTGGAATTTAAAAAATCTTCCACCTTATAATAAGGTAAAATAATTATTTCTTTATTTTTACCAAAAATTACATCAATTAATGTTTCGGTTGTTTCATTTTTAAAAAAAATAATACTGGGGTTTATATGAATAAAATTTGTTCGTTTTCCTAAATCAAAATGAAATAAAAAAGTAGAATCACTAACTTTTTTTTGATCCGTAATTTTACTTTCTAAAAAACCTATTTTAGATAATTTTTCAGCAAATAAATTAACCTCTTCAATAATTGATTTTCCATTAATATGTGTTTTTTTGTAGCCAATCGAATCAATTATTTTCTCATTTTTATCCGATAAAATTGACAAATGTAGTTGCTGTGCCGTGGTATTCGACAGGAAAAATAAAAATAAGATAAAAACTTTATACTTCATAAATATAATTAACAATGCAAATATCTTATTTTTATTATAAAACACATCAAAAAATCAAAATATTGAAAATTAATCTATTATCTTTTGGTAATTTAAAAAAAAACATTACTTTTGCAGACCCTTAAAATAGGGTAAATATAATTTTTTAACAAATATTAGGTACAAATTATGCCAACTATTCAACAATTAGTAAGAACAGGAAGAACTCAAATTACCAAGAAGAGTAAATCGGTTGCTTTAGATTCTTGTCCACAACGCCGTGGGGTATGTACTCGTGTTTACACAACAACACCAAAAAAACCAAATTCTGCAATGCGTAAAGTTGCAAGAGTTCGTTTGACAAATGGTAACGAGGTAAATGCGTACATTCCTGGTGAAGGACACAATCTACAAGAACACTCGATAGTATTGGTTAGGGGTGGAAGAGTAAAAGACTTACCAGGGGTAAGGTATCACATTGTGCGTGGAGCGTTAGACACATCTGGCGTTGCAGGACGAACACAAAGACGATCAAAGTATGGAGCCAAACGACCAAAACCAGGTCAGGCAGCTGCAGCACCAACAAAAGGTAAGAAAAAGTAATTAAAAGCTATCAGCTGTCAGCCAAAGGCTAATTGCTAAAAGCCAAAAAAACAAAGAAAAATGAGAAAAAGAGCGGCAAAAAAAAGACCACTTTTACCAGACCCGAGGTTTAATGACCAACTGGTAACCCGTTTTGTGAACAACTTAATGTGGGACGGAAAGAAATCAACAGCATTTAAAGTGTTTTATGACGCAATGGATATCGTTGAGAGTAAAAAACAAACCGAAGAGAAATCTTCTGTAGAAATTTGGAAAGATGCACTTACAAATGTTATGCCTCATGTTGAAGTGCGTAGCCGTAGAGTAGGTGGAGCAACATTTCAAATACCAATGCAAATTCGTCCAGACAGAAAAATTTCGATGGCAATGAAATGGATGATTCTTTATGCAAGAAGAAGAAACGAAAAATCAATGGCTCAAAAGTTAGCCTCAGAAGTTTTAGCAGCAGCTAAAGAAGAAGGAGCAGCAGTTAAGAAAAGAATGGACACTCACAAAATGGCAGAAGCTAATAAAGCATTCTCTCATTTTAGATTTTAATTCATAAAGAAATGGCTAGAGAACTTAAATATACAAGAAATATCGGAATTGCTGCTCACATTGATGCTGGTAAAACAACAACAACAGAGCGTATTTTATTCTATACAGGAAAATCACACAAAATTGGTGAAGTACATGATGGTGCTGCAACAATGGACTGGATGGCACAAGAGCAAGAGCGTGGAATTACAATTACTTCTGCTGCTACAACTTGCGAATGGAATTTTCCAACAACTCAAGGTAAAATATTACCAGAAACATTACCATACCACTTTAATATCATCGACACCCCAGGTCACGTTGATTTTACAGTTGAAGTAAACCGTTCTTTGCGTGTACTTGATGGTTTAGTTTTTCTTTTTTCTGCCGTTGATGGTGTTGAGCCTCAATCAGAAACAAACTGGAGACTTGCCGATCAATACCGTGTACCTCGTATCGGTTTTGTTAACAAAATGGATAGACAAGGTTCTAACTTTTTGATGGTTTGTCAACAAGTTAGAGATATGCTGAAATCAAACGCAGTTGCAATCACTTTGCCTATTGGTGAAGAAAATGATTTTAAAGGAGTTGTAGATTTAGTGAAAAATCAAGCTATCGTTTGGGATGATGCTGGAATGGGTGCAACTTATGAAGTAGTGGATATTCCTGCTGATATGCTTGACGAAGTTAAAGAATATCGTTCAATTCTTATCGAAGCCGTTGCGGATTATGACGAGAATTTGTT
Source organism: Flavobacterium psychrophilum (assembly GCA_020720185.1). Taxonomy (GTDB): domain Bacteria; phylum Bacteroidota; class Bacteroidia; order Flavobacteriales; family Flavobacteriaceae; genus Flavobacterium; species Flavobacterium psychrophilum_O. The sequence continues at coordinate 24,694 of DYPB01000007.1, forward strand.
AGAAAAATTCATGGAAGACGAAAATTCTATTACAGAAGAAGAAATCAATATTGCATTGAGAGCTGCTGTTATGGATATGGCAATTATTCCTATGATTGCAGGTTCGTCGTTCAAAAACAAAGGCGTTCAATTCATGTTAGATGCGGTATGTAAATACTTACCATCTCCAATGGATAAAGAAGGAATTGTAGGTATTCATCCTGATGATGCTGACTTATTAGAAGAAGATCAAAAACCAATTTTGAGAAAACCAGATGTAAAAGAGCCATTTGCAGCCCTTGCATTTAAAATTGCTACTGACCCATTTGTGGGAAGATTAGCTTTTTTCCGTGCTTATTCTGGAAGATTAGATGCAGGTTCTTATGTTTTGAATACTCGTTCTGGCAACAAAGAAAGAATTTCTCGTATTTATCAAATGCACGCTAACAAACAAAATCCAATCGAATATATCGAAGCAGGAGATATTGGAGCAGCGGTAGGTTTTAAAGATATCAAAACAGGAGATACTTTGTGTGATGAAAAACACCCAATTATCTTGGAATCAATGAAGTTCCCAGCACCAGTAATTGGTATTGCTATTGAGCCAAAAACCAAAGCCGATGTTGATAAAATGGGTATGGCTTTAGCTAAATTAGCTGAAGAAGATCCAACATTTACAGTTAGAACTGATGAAGCATCTGGACAAACTATTATTTCAGGAATGGGCGAGTTACACCTTGACATTTTAGTTGATAGAATGAAAAGAGAGTTTAAAGTTGAGGTAAACCAAGGCGAACCACAGGTTGAATATAAAGAGGCATTTACAAAATCTGCTACACACCGTGAGGTTTATAAAAAACAATCAGGTGGTAGAGGTAAATTTGGAGATATTGTATTTACATTGGAACCAGCAGACGAAGTTGATGGTAAACCAGCAGTTGGATTACAATTTATAAATGCTGTAAAAGGTGGGAATATTCCAAAAGAATTTATCCCAGCTGTTGAAAAAGGTTTCCGTGAATCAATGAAAACTGGTCCATTAGCTGGATATCAAGTAGATAGTTTGAAAGTAACATTAACAGATGGTTCTTATCATAATGTCGATTCTGATGCACTTTCGTTTGAATTGGCAGCCAGAATGGGATACAGAGAAGTTGCAAAAGCAGCTGGAGCAATCGTTTTGGAACCTATCATGAAAATGGAAGTTATCACACCAGAAGAAAATATGGGTGATATCGTTGGTGATATTAACAGAAGACGAGGTCAGGTAAACGATATGGGCGACAGAAATGGTGCAAAAACCATCAAAGCCGATGTGCCATTATCAGAAATGTTTGGATATGTTACTACTTTAAGAACCCTTTCTTCAGGTAGAGCCACATCAACAATGGAGTTTTCGCACTATGCAGAAACACCAGCAAATATATCGGAAGCAGTAATCAAAAAAGCAAAAGGTAACGCTTAATCTTAAAGAAAATGAGTCAAAAAATTAGAATAAAACTAAAATCTTACGATCATATGTTGGTTGATAAATCATCGGAGAAAATCGTAAAAACTGTAAAAAGTACAGGAGCAGTAGTAACTGGACCAATTCCGTTGCCAACGCATAAAAAATTGTTTACTGTTTTGAGGTCACCCCATGTGAACAAAAAAGCCAGAGAACAATTTGAAGTAATGTCATACAAAAGACTGATTGACATCTACTCTTCTTCTTCAAAAACCATTGATGCTCTAATGAAATTAGAGTTGCCAAGCGGTGTTGAGGTGGAGATAAAAGTTTAGGTTAAGGTTTAGTTGGTAATTAGAATTTTTATGCACAATAAAAAGAACTGGCAACTGAACACTGACAACTGAATAATAAAAAAAGCGACCCAAATTAATTTTTGGTGTCGCTTTTTTGGGCTTCAAAGATACTTATACAATAGTGATAAGAATATTACTTAATTTGTGATTGACTTTAAATTTAATATTAAAATACACCAAAAATTCAAAGTAAGTCCATTTATATAAGGCTTTTATGAAATTTATTTAAAACAGAGATTATTATTTCAAAAGGTAAATTTATTTCAATGCGAAATGTTTTCCCCAAACTTGTATTTTATCAAAATTTTTATCAATAACAAAGTTTTTATTAATAAATTCTTGGGTTTTCGTGGTGGGTTTGTAAGGTTTTTTATAAATACCAATATACCAAAAAGATTGTACCTTTTTGGGGTCTTTTTCCATTTGGGCAATTAGTTTTTCGAGCGTAATATTGATGGTTTTTTTCTGCTTTTTATTAAAATAATAATCATACCAATATTTGTATTCTGTAAACACTTTTTCATCGTTTTTATTATTGCTCATTATATTAAAAGATAACTCTCTGAACTGCGTTTTTTGTGGTTTTGTGTAATGTTTTTTTACTACCAATAGGTTTGTAATTGTAAGTGAAACAAGTGTGAAAAGCACAATTCCTCGAACGATTTTGCCTTTTATCAAATAGATACCGATACCGAGAATTACAAACAATACTGGGGTTATGCTAATAAAATATCGAGTTAGTAAATAAGATATTTTTCCATAGGATTTTATCATCAGAAATGAAAAAAAGAGGAAAAACCAAATGAATAAAATTATGAAATTAAATAATACTTTGTTATTTATAATTTTGTTGTATTCTGTTTTTTTATCTTCAAAATTTTGAAATATTTTTATAAAATAAAAAAGGAATAAGAGGATTAAGAGGAATGCTGTAATTTCGAAATCACCAAAAAATTTCTTGAAAATGATTGAAAAGGAATCGGGTTTTGGTGGTGCTACCCAAAATGCTTTGTATTTTAATAATTTTTGTAAAATTAGATAATTAGGTGCAAACATAATTAGAGCTATAACTCCTGATAGTATTGCATTTTTAAATATTGTTATTTTGTCTTTTTTTGCAGATAAAAATAGGAATATCAATAGTATAACTGCCTGTGAAAAAATATTTATGAGTGCAAAAAAATTGATATTAAGTAGTAGTCCAGCAAAAACTCCGTACCAAATGGCATTTTTTATATTGACTTTTTTAAGTAAAATTATTAATCTATAAAAAGATAAAACCGTAAACAAAAAATATAACGAATAGGGTCTGGCATCCTGCGAGATATAAATCTGATATTCGTTTACCGCTACTAATAAGGCTGCTAATAACCCTATGTTTTTATTATTTAACTCTTTGGCTAACAAATAAATAGCATACACACAACTAATTCCTGCAATTGCTGAAACTGACCTTGCTACTATTCCAGTATATCCAAAAAAGAAGTAAAATAATTTTACAATTAAAAAATATAAATACGGAAAACCTTCTCTTTTTATAATTTGTTGATGAAATTCTGTCCAAGATAATTTTGGATTGGTAATGTTCATCGTATATATTTCGTCCATCCAAAGACTTTGAAAATCAAGATGATAGAAACGCAAAATGGTTGCTACTAAAAGTATTAATAACAACCATCTATTTTGTATAATTTGATTTGAATAATTCATTTTAGGTTTTTATCAAACTGTCTTTCCAATTTTTTATCTCAATTCCAAAAGTCTTCTTTATTTTTGATTTGTCCAAAACGCTATAAGCTGGTCGTTTGGCTGGTGTTGGATAACTGCTTGTTGGAATGGGTTTTAGATCAATACTGATAGTGTTAATTTCAAATATTCTTTTGGCAAATTCATACCAAGAACAACTACCCTCGTTGCTAAAATTGAAAAGCCCCCTAGCTCCCGAAGGGAAAATAGGGAGATTGAGTTTTAGAATTATTTTAATAATTGCTTCTGCCAAATCCACAGCATTGGTGGGTGTTCCAATTTGGTCGTTCACAACTGACAAAGTGTGTTTTTCGTTTCCTAATCTGATCATTGTTTTCATAAAATTATTGCCAAATTGAGAGTAAACCCAAGAGGTTCTTATGATTATATGATTGTCTAAAATGGCTTGAACTATTTTTTCTCCGTCTAATTTTGTTTGCCCATAAACACCCGTTGGATTGGGCGTATCATTTTCATTATAAGGTGTTTGAGAATCTCCGTCAAAAACAAAATCAGTCGAAATTTGAATTAATGTTGTGTTAAAAGTTTTACAAATTTTTGCTAAATTTTCTACTCCAAGTACATTAATTAAATATGCTTTCTCAGGTTCACTTTCTGCTTTATCAACGGCGGTATATGCTGCGGTATTGATACAAAATTTGGGTTTGTATTTTTCAAAAACCTGTTTTACATTTTCAATATTTGTTATGTCCAAATCTGTCGAATTACAAAACACAGAGTCTATTTCAGGATAATTTGGTGCAATAAATTGCAAACTTTGTCCTAATTGTCCGCCAGAACCTGTAACTAAAACTACCATATTTTTCGAGCATTTTCAAGGGTTGGCTGTACTGAATCTTTTTCAGAAATTATTAATTTTTCTGTATCAAACTGCCAATTTATATTAATCGTTGAATCGTTATAAATCAATCCGCCTTCCGATTCTTTGTTATAAAAATTATCGCATTTATAAAAAAATGTTGCTGTATTGCTCAAAACTAAAAATCCGTGGGCAAAACCTCTTGGCACAAAAAATTGTCTCTGATTTTCGGCTGATAAAACCACCGCTTCATATTGCCCGTAAGTTGATGAATTTGGCCTAATATCTACCGCTACATCTAATACTTCGCCTTGCAAAACCCTTACCAACTTGGCTTGAGCATATTCGCCTATTTGATAATGCAAACCACGCAATACTCCTTTTGTAGAAAAAGATTGATTGTCTTGCACAAAATTTATTTCTTGACCAATGCCATTTTGAAAGGTATTTTTATTAAAACTTTCCATAAAATAACCTCTATCATCTTTAATGATTTTCGATTCTATAATATAACAGCCATTGAGTTTTGTTGGGATGAAGTTCATATTCTACTCGTTTGCAATATCCATTAAATGTTTGCCGTAACCACTTTTTAATAATGGTTCTGCTAATGATTTTAATTGGATTTTGTCGATAAATCCCATTCTGTATGCGGCTTCTTCTATCGATCCAATTTTTAATCCTTGTCTTTCTTCTATTACTTGTACAAATTGTGAGGCTTGCATCAAAGAGTTGAAAGTTCCTGTGTCAAACCATGCGGTACCCCTATCTAAAATACTGACTTTCAGTTTTCCACGATTCAAATACTCTTTGTTTACATCGGTAATTTCAATTTCTCCTCGATGGCTTGGTTTTATATTTGCCGCAATTTCAACTACATCATTATCATAAAAATAAATGCCTGGCACTGCATAATTTGATTTTGGCACTGCTGGTTTTTCTTCAATTGAAAGTACTTTTCCTTCTTTGTCAAAATCTACTACTCCATATCGTTCTGGATCGTGAACATGATAAGCATAAATTATTCCTCCACTTGGGTTATTATTTGCTTGTAATAAATCAGCAAGCCCTGTTCCGTAAAAAATATTATCTCCTAAAACTAATGCGACTTTATCTTTTCCAATAAAATCTTTACCAATAATAAAAGCCTCTGCAAGTCCATTTGGATGTTCTTGTACTTCGTATTCAAACTTACAACCAAACTTTTTTCCATCTCCAAGTAGGGTTCTAAAAAGTGGCAAATCATGTGGGGTTGATATAATCAATATCTCTCTAATGCCTGACCAAATAAGGGTTGATAACGGATAATAAATCATCGGTTTGTCATAAATCGGCATTAATTGCTTACTTACTGCAATGGTCAATGGGTGTAATCTAGTTCCTGAACCTCCTGCTAAAATAATTCCTTTCATTTGTATTTTTATTTGGTTTTCGCTAATTGGCTTTTGTAAAAATTTATTAAAACACTATATATTAAGAATATAAAAATGAATAAAAACGGTAAAATCAATTTCATTTTTCCGTTTAAACCTTTTGAATCTTTAATATTAATAACTGTGCTTGTATCAGTTATTATTGAATTATTGGTTATTAATTGTATTCGTTGTGTAGCTAATTCATTAATTAAATTATTTTTCAACTCAAAAAATGAATTAAATTGATTGTTTTCATTGTTATAAATTAAATTAGTGTTTTTTTGATTTTTTGAAAGATTTAGAGTCAATATTCTAATCAAGGAGTCGGTTTGAGCAATTAATTCCTCATTTTTTTTCATCTTAATTAAAATATTTTCTTTCGAAACTTTCAAGATTTTATTTAGATAATCATCTGTATTCAAATATTTTAACAATGGTTTTGTTGTTTCGTCGTCTGTCGTTTTTCCATTTGTATTGATCTGAATTAAATGATTTGGAAAATTTTTACTAGTCATTTTTTCTTTAACAACTTTATCAACAGTGCTTGTTTCTGCTAATAGTTTTATCATTTCAAAATTTTGAGTGTTTTGTGCACTTGCTGCTGATGTTGAGTTGTTTACAAAATTATAAATATCAACTATTGGCTCAATTTCAATATTTCCAATTTTTTCTGGATTTTTCAGACCTATTGACTTAAAGAATTCTACATCGTTTTCATTTAATTTTGATTTCAATAAAGCTATTTTTGAGTATAAATAATCTACTCCTCCCATATTTGGTATTACAATAATTTCACTTTTGTAATTTTTATTTGTTCTGTCTAAAAAAACTCCAATTCCAAAACCTATAACAAATAAAAGTATTAAATAGATTGCATTTCTTTTAAAAAAATGTAAACAATTAAAAATTGAGTTTAAAATTTGATCAAAAAAAGCTGTGATTTTTTTAGTTAAAACCGACAAGTCAATTTCTTGATCATCATTATTCTGTGTGTTTGTATTCATTTTTTTATTATTATATGTTAAAAATTTGTTCTAATATTTTAATAGTAATTAAGTATGTTGGCTTTACTCCTATTGTTCCTAATCCGCCAGATGCTAGCGTACTTCCTGTTTCCAGCGGGTTGTCCGATGCGTAATAAGCGTATCTAACTTTTACTTTTGGGTTGATACTCTTTCTTATTTTTGAGGCACTTTGTATTGCTTTTTGATAGTATGACCCCTCCATCTCTAAACCAATAGCATTCCAAGTTGATTCTTTAAAAAATTTTAATAAATCTTTATTTTGTAATGATGTTCCCAAAACGGTAATCATTGGTCCTGCAAAAACGGGAATCCCATTTCCTTCAAACATTTCAGGGGTTAGCTCATTTTCAAACGGATAATTATCCGCAGTTCCTTCGTTTATATGTGCTGACGGAATCATAAGGTCGCCTTTTCCACCTTGCAAAATACCTGCTTTTCCCATAATTGAAACCGATTCTACATTTAATAAAATATTTTTTTTATACGGTTTTAATAATTCATCTATTGTTTCATAAGCTTGCTCACCAAATGCATAATCCATTACAATAATTACGGGCATTTTCCCTTCGATTTTTGCTTTTGGGAATGATGATTTTTGCCAATCAATTTTTGCGGTATCAAAAATCTGTACATCTATGTTTGTGCCCGATGTGTCTGGTAATGAAATCATTCCACTCTTTAAAGCATAGTCCGAAACTTTATCTCGTATTTCATCTGCCCCTGATTTGCTTAATTCTTCAAAAATAAAGAAATCGGATTTATCTTTATCTTTAAATTTTGATATGTTTTTTAAAACATTATCTGCAAAAATAGAATTCATTACCGAATGCATATTGGCACTAATGATATGAATGGGTCTCTCTAAGAGATTGTTGTTTAGTAATACATTTTTAATGTTTGTTGCCCAAATTTCTCCATAAATATGGTGTCCTAATTGCTCTCTCAAAATTGGACTAAAAGTTATGGTTCGTTTGTTGTTATCAACTATTTCTTCAATAGCAATTTTTCCTAACCAATAAATAATGTGTAAGAATCTGTCTGGCTTTTCAGTAGTTCCGAAATCATCGTAAATATCTAAAATTTCTTCAAAACTTCTTCCTAATATATTAGAAATATGTGATATGGATTTTTCTTTATCTATTAATGATATTTTTTTGTTTTGTAAAACAATTTGTTCAATTTTTTTCCAATCTCTGGTTACTTCATTGTTATTTTCGTCTAATAAAACTCTTTCTTTAATTTTATGCGATTCAATAAAAATAAAGGTTAAATGTGTTAATATATCATAAATATCTGACCTTCCACGAGTAATCTCTATATTCATTTGCTCCTCATCAATACGATAGCAATTTCGTCTTCTTTTTGGTGGAATAATTGCTTTAAAATGGGATTTTGAATAGCCCTCGTCTGATGTTAAATTTATAAATCTACACTCTTCTATTCCTACTGGTAATCGTTCTATAACATACAGTAAACCAGATAATTCTACTTTTTCTTCGGCAATTGAACCGTATATCTCTGGGCGTAATTGTAATAATGCTTCTCGAAGGGTTTCTCCAGAAACTCCCATTGGTTTATAAAAACCACGGTTGAATAAATGACGCATCGATATATACAATCTCTCTATTGCTCCTGATGATTCTTGTGCTCGAGAACGGGATATTTTTTTGGTTTCCTTCATTTTTTTTTACTTTTTGATGGCAAAGGTAATAAAATAGTTCTAATTTCAGATTTATATTCTATCAATAAAATTTGAATAATTTTACCCTCAAGTGTAATTTCGTTTGCCATTCTAAAATTTCTTTTAATGAAGAATTTTATGCTTTCATTTAAACTTAATTTCTTCTAAATTCACTTAAAATCAAGGCAGTAGCGGTTGCAACATTCAAACTTTCTGTTTTCTGTAAATCGCCAAATCTAGGAATTGTAAGTTTGTGAGTAACTAATTTTTCGATAGTCGATGAAATTCCATTGGCTTCATTTCCCATAATTATTATGCCGTTTTGGGGTAAACTGGTTTTGTAAATATTTTCTCCGTCCATAAATGTTCCAAAAACAGGAAGCGTAGTTTTTGATATAAATTGCTCTAAATTAGTATAATTCACATTCACCCGAGTGATAGACCCCATACTTGCCTGTACTACTTTTGGGTTGTAAAAATCTACCGTTTCTGGACTACAAATTAGTTGAGAAATACCAAACCAATCACACAAACGAATAATTGTTCCAAGATTTCCAGGGTCTCGAATATCATCCAAAGCTAAAATTAGTCCTTCTTCTTGTATTTTTTTCGGTATTGGTATCTTAAAAACTGCCAAACAATTATTTGGTGTTGATAATGCTGATATTTTTTTCAGTTCTGATTCTGATATCAGAACAACATTCTCTATTTCTTTAAATATCAATGAAGTACAGAATATTTGTCCTAATTCAAAATCAGAATTTAATAATTCTCGAATGGTTTTTTCTCCTTCAGCAATAAACAAATTGTGCTGATTTCTGAATTTTTTTTGTTGCAAACTAACAATTATTTTGATTTGGTTTTTTGTAATCATATAAAAAATGTATTTTTGGCTCGATCCAACGGCGAACTGGCAAAGTAAATTATTTTTAAGCACTTGAAAAACATCTTTACAAAGATATCATTTTTTATTTTAACTGCACTATTCCTTTGTAGTTGTAGTTCTACTCGCCGTGTTCCGAAGGATAAATTACTATTGGTTAAAAACGAAATTGCAATAAATGGTAGCCTTACTCAAATAGAAGAAGTAGTTAATTTGCCTTATCAAAAACCAAATTCTACCTTGCTTGGTTTCCGATTTCGATTAAAAATGTACGGGCTGGCAAATCAAAATCCAGATTCGTTGTATCAATCAAAATTTATTAAAAATTCAGAGAAATATAAAAGAAAATCCGCTTGGTTGTCTAAAAAACAAGTAGATAGACTTGGAAAGTCTTTTTGGTATCATGGCATTCACGATTTTTTGAAAAGAACAGGCGAACCTCCTGTAATTTTAGATGAAAACAAAACAAAAAAGACAATTCTGCTTTTACAGAATTATTATCATGAACGAGGTTTTTTGGACGCCAAAGCAAGTTATAAAATTGACACTTTAACTAAAAAGAAGGTTAGGATAAGGTATAATATTGTTACTGGAACACCATTTTTTTTAGATTCCATAAAAACAAAAATCAAATCGCCTGTTTTAGATTCTATTTTTAAAAATCATACAGCAGAATCATTTTTAAAAAAAGAACAATATCAAAAGAAAGATTTAGACAATGAAATTAAAAGATTAACAGCACTTTACAGAAACAATGGTGTGTATCATTTTCAGCAAAATTATATAAATTATGATATTGACACCATCAATACTGGCAAAAAAACAAAAGTAACTCTAAAAATAAATGACAGAAATATAAGGGTGAACGACAGTTCAAAAACCGAGCCTTTTAAAATTTTTAAAATCAGTAAAGTAAACATTTTTATTGATGATAATGCTACTAAAAATGCTGTTATAATGAAAGATAGTGTTTTTTATAAAGATATGAATTTATTTAGTTTAGGCAAATTAAAATATCGTCCAAAAGCAATAGCCGATGCTATATTTATTACAAAGAACAGTTTGTTTAGCGATGAAAAAACAACTGCTACAAAAAATTATCTTTCTAATCTTCAAGATTTTAGTTACCCAAATATTGTTTTTACTACTAACGAAAAGTTAAATTCATTAACAGCAAATGTTTATCTTAATCAAAAAAAGAAATACAAATTTGGTTTAGAATTTGGAGCAACTCATTCTAATATTCAAGTATTTGGACTGGCGTTAAATGGTTCTTTTTCTATAAGAAATCTTTTTCACGGAGCTGAGACCTTAAAAATTACAGGTAGAGGAAATATAGGAGCCTCTAAGGATTTTGCAAATCCTGACAATCAATTTTTTAATGTTTCTGAATACGGTTGGGATTCCAAATTGTCGTTTCCTCGAATATCTTTACCTATAAAAACGGAAAAAATTATTCCAAAAATAATGATTCCATCAACAAATATAAACATTGGTTTTGCAAAACAACGAAATATTGGATTAGATAAAGAAAACCTAACTGGCTCAATAGTATATAATTGGACACCCTCAGAAACGACAACTATGCGGTTTGATTTATTTAATGTACAATATGTAAAAAATATTAATACGGCAAATTATTTTAATGTTTATACCTCATCTTATGACAGGCTGAATGAACTGGCACAACCTTTTATTAGCGTTTATCCAAATTATTTTGGAGATAATAATTTAATCATTGAAAGCGGTACGCAAAGTTTTGTCAATGAAGTTTTGAATAACAATATATTCTCATCGACAGACGATTTTAATACCGTTCGTAGCATTGAAGAGCGTCGAAAACGATTGACTCAAAATGACTTTATTTTAGCCTCCAGTTTTAGTTTTTTAAAATCAACCGAAAAGAAAACTAAAAACAATGATTCTTATAGTTTTAAGGCTAAATTTGAATCGGCAGGAAATTTTTTATCCCTATTAACAAACGAAGAAAACAAATCAATAACTGGCAATAACACGGTTTTTGGAGTGGCTTATGCCCAGTATTTAAAAACCGATATAGAATATATAAAACACTGGGATTTGCGAGCCAAAAAAACATTTGCAGTCCGAACCTTTATTGGCCTTGCGGTTCCCTACGGAAATTCAGCAAGCGTTCCTTTTTCTCGTTCGTATTTTGCTGGTGGTTCTAATGATAATAGAGCTTGGCAAGCCTATTCATTAGGTCCTGGAAGTTCTGGTGCTTTAAACGATTTTAATGAAGCAAATTTAAAAATTGCTACAAATACAGAACTCCGATTTAATATTTTTAACAAATTAAACGGAGCAATATTTGTAGATGCTGGTAATATTTGGAATATTTTTGACGACATTTCCGACGAAAAATCAACATTTTCAAGTCTAAAATCATTAAAAGATCTTGCGGTAGGCTCTGGTTTTGGATTCAGATATGATTTTAATTATCTCTTGGTTCGATTAGATATTGGTTTTAAAACCTACGACCCCGCAATTACAGACAACAAAAAATGGTTCAGAGATTATAATTATGCTCATTCCGTAATAAATATTGGATTAAATTATCCATTTTAAAACAATAAATTATTATTTTTACCACTTTAAATTCTAAACATGCCTTTCAAAAAACTTACGCAAGTAATTGGTTTTATACCAAAAGAGAAAGAAGAAATTTTAAAAAAATATTTATAACTTTTAATAATTTATTTTTCCTATTTTTACACCCTTAAAATTAAAATAAGAGAAAATGGCACACAATATTAAAGCAGGAGTTGCAACTGGCGACGAGGTTCAAGCAATATTTGCTTATGCAAAAGAAAAAGGATTTGCACTACCAGCAGTAAATGTAACAGGATCAAGCACCATAAACGGCGTTTTAGAAACCGCAGCAAAACTAAATGCTCCTGTAATTATTCAATTTTCAAACGGCGGAGCACAATTTAATGCTGGAAAAGCACTTTCTAACACTAACGAAAAAGCAGCAATAGCAGGCGGAATTGCTGGTGCTTTGCATATTCACGAATTGGCAAAAAACTATGGAGCAACCGTAATTTTACATACCGACCATTGTGCTAAAAAATTATTGCCTTGGATTGATGGACTTTTAGATGCCTCCGAAAAACACTTTGCAACAACAGGAAAACCGCTATATTCCTCGCATATGATAGATTTATCCGAAGAACCAATAGAGGAAAATATCGAAATTTGTAAAACCTATTTAGCTCGAATGAGTAAAATAGGAATGACACTCGAAATTGAATTAGGAATTACAGGTGGCGAAGAAGACGGCGTTGATAACAGTGATGTTGATAGTTCAAAATTATATACCCAGCCGTCAGAGGTTTCTTATGCTTATGAAGAGCTTTTAAAAATCAGTCCTCGATTTACAATTGCAGCCTCTTTTGGAAATGTTCATGGGGTTTACAAACCTGGAAATGTAAAATTAACACCAAAAATTCTTAAAAATTCACAAGATTTTGTTCAAGATAAATTTAAAACAGGACATAATCCTATTGATTTTGTTTTCCATGGTGGTTCTGGATCAACGGTAGAAGAAATTAGAGAAGCAATTTCTTATGGAGTTGTCAAAATGAATATCGATACTGATTTGCAATTTGCATATACTGAAGGAATTAGAAATTATATGGTTAAAAATATAGACTATTTGAAAACCCAAATCGGTAATCCAGAAGGAGCAGAATCTCCTAATAAAAAACATTATGACCCAAGAAAATGGGTTCGTGAAGGCGAAATGACTTTTAACACAAGATTAGAACAGGCTTTTGCCGATTTGAATAATATCAATACTTTGTGATTATATGAGTGCCGAAGATTGTTTTCTAAGTTTTGGAATAGGAATTTTGAGTAGTGCCGTTGTGGCAATAACTACAATATTTTTTGTTTTTTGGATATGGAAACCGAAAATTGAAATATCAAAAATTATCGTAAAACAAAAAACAGATGATGGAAACTATTTATTTAAAATAAAATTTATTAATAAAAGTAGATTTCCTGCCAATGATGTTCGAGTAGAATTGTGGGATAAAAAAGAATATTATGCCAATAACAACGATAAATGCAAAAATGAAGAAATAAAAAGAGTTGAGCTTTCTTCTTCAGAATGGCTCTCTATACCCAAATATGAATCAAATAAAAAAGTAGAAAAAAATCTTTATGCGCAACATTGTGTAACTGTAAGAATTAAAAATGATGAGATAGAAAGTATATTGTCTGATACAATACACAATCAAAGTCTACTTTTTGAAATTTCTGTAAAGCACGGACTTTCAAATATTTCAAAAACATTTAGCATGGAATATATTAATTTAAAATGTATAAAAGAAGGCAAGTTTATTTTTGGGAACTCGTTAAATTTTGAATAACAATAAAATAGTACTATATTTGTAGTATGTTATTTTAACTAAAATATTAAAAGTAATTATGAAAAAGCAAGATTCTGATAGATAAAAAATTTAAAATAAAATTACGGACCGCATTTTTGTGATTCGTTAATTTTAATATAAATAACAAAAAAAATCCATTAGCGATTTTTAATTTTTTAATTGAAAAAAATGAGCTGGTTTAAAAGAAAAGAAAAAGGAATAACAACTCCTACCGAAGATAAAATGGATGTGCCAAAAGGATTATGGTACAAATCTCCAACAGGGAAAGTAGTTGATACAGAGGAATTAACAGAAAATCTATGGGTTTCGCCAGGTGATGATTTTCATGTTCGGGTGGGTAGTGCCGAATATTTTGAAATCCTATTTGATGAAAATACTTTTATCGAATTAGACCAAAATATGACTTCAAAAGACCCTTTAGATTTTGTAGATAGTAAAAAATATTCTGATAGATTGGTCGATGTAATGAAAAAAACCAACCTAAAAGATGCCGTTAGAACTGCTGTCGGAAAATCTAAAGATAAGGATTTAGTGGTTTGTGCTATGGATTTTGCGTTTATTGGCGGAAGTATGGGAGGCGTTGTCGGCGAAAAAATTGCAAGAGGAATCGATTATTCTATAAAAAACAATGTTCCATTTGTAATGATTTCAAAATCAGGTGGTGCCAGAATGATGGAGGCAGCCTATTCCTTGATGCAATTAGCAAAAACATCGGCCAAATTAGCGCAACTTGCCGACGCTAAAATTCCATATATTTCATTGTGTACCGACCCTACAACTGGTGGAACAACAGCCTCTTACGCAATGTTAGGCGATATAAACATCTCTGAACCAGGAGCTTTAATCGGATTTGCAGGACCAAGGGTTGTAAGAGATACCACTGGAAAAGATTTGCCAGAAGGTTTTCAGACCGCCGAATTTCTATTAGAACATGGTTTTTTAGACTTTATTAGCCATAGGAAAGAGTTAAAAGATAAAATTAATTTGTATATCGATTTGATACAAAACAACAATATTAGGTAATAAGATTTAAACTGTCCGAAAAGTAATTTTTTGGGCTTTTTTTTGTTAAGCCAAAATTAAAACTAAAATAAAAAACCTCCCGAAAACTTAATTCCGAGAGGTTTTTGCACAAACACCCTAAATTA
>DYPB01000085.1:0-2685 GCA_020720185.1 Flavobacterium psychrophilum
AACGGTTTGGGGCTTGACGCAGTGGGGGATTAGTAGCACAAATGTTCAGTTTAGTACAAATGCTTAATAGAAGTACAAATGTTGAATTTAGCACTTCTGCCCCCATTGCGTTCAAACCCCTGTTATGCCCTAGTGCCTTTTTTCGTCTGTTCATTTCGTTGCTGTTTATCGTGTCGTTGTGCGTTGGCTTGGTAGCTCTTTTGCATTTTTTAGCGTTGGTTTGTGCGTTGGAAAAAATGCAAATGTGCTACCAAAAGCGTTGGCTTATTCTTCTGTCGTGTGTCTTTTTGGATAGTTAAAAAACATACTTGTCAAAATAGGAATAAAGAAAATTGAAACTGTCAAAACTGAAATACCAATGTCAGCTGTGTGGCTTGATAGAAATTTACTAACTGCACATTCAGGATAAAAATGTTCGTATAAGGAAAGTGTCAATTTAATACCAAGTATTGCAATTACGATAAAAGCGGCTGTATCAAGAAATGGATATTTACCCATAAGTTTTACAAACCATTGTGCAATAAATCTCATTGCCAAAATTCCAATAAATACTCCAATACATACAAGAATAATGTTTGGTGTAAAGGCTACTGCTGCAAAAACGTTGTCAATTGAAAATGCCATATCCATAAGTTCAACTAAACAAACTGTTGCCCAAAAACTACCAAGCGAACCTACTGTTGCTTTGTATAACCAATTACTTTTCTTATCAATTGTGTCATCATCGGTTGATTCTGTTTGTTTACTTTTCCAATAGTCAAATACTAAATACAATAAATACAAACCACCCAAAGGCTTTAGCCACCAAATTTGAATTAAAAAGGCTGCAAAAATCATTGCCAAACCTCTAAAGAAATATGCACCCCAAATGCCATATTTTAATGCTTTATCTCTTTGTTTTTCGGGCAAATCCATTACCATAGTTGCCAATACTGCTGCATTATCTACTGAAAGTAAACTTTCTATGATAATTAAATTTCCAATGATTGCTAATGAAGCACCTGGATTGTCTAAAATTTGTTGTACTAATTCTTGCATGTTTATTTTGATTTATTATTTGTTTAATTGTTTGCTATTGTAATAATGGCAACTCTTCCACCATCTTCTTTTGAAAATAAAAGTTTCTTGCCGTTTGTTATTTCTACCATTGAACCAATTGGAATTTGTTTGTCTTCTGTAACATCTTTTAATGATGTTAATTTTTGATTTACAAAAACCCATTTGTTATTATGAAAAGCGAAATACCCATCACTTACTTTTTCCTTGTCAGTTAATTTTTCATTTCTAACAATATTTCTGTTTGAATGCCATTGATGTAAAGTGGCATTATTATAAACTACAATTCTTTGGTTTTCTAGTTTCCAAACATTTGGTCTAAATTGATAAAACAAATCCAAAACTGGAATTGTGTTGTTATATTTTGTGTTACAAAAAGGACATTTTGTATTGTTGGTATTATTGAAAACAAACCATTTCTGTTCGCATTTTTTGTTACTACACTCTAATTTTAAATCATTTGTTTTTATCAATGCCTGTTCCCAAGCATCGGCTGTTGGTCTGTCTTGTGGATTATGCAAACCTTTTATAAATGCTTGGTCAAAAAGTTCTTTTAAATAAGGCCCTGTTATTGTGTAAGGTGTTTTTGATAAATCTGTCCAAGGTTTAAACTTCTCTAAATTATCACCATATTCTCTTTTGAAATTTCTATTTTTGCTTTCAGTTGGATGTTCAACAAAAAGTGCTTTTGAACCCATTAAAAAATTCTCTTCTTCAACTTCGTCAATTTGCCCAAAATAATTTCCACCTCTTAAAGGATGCCTGTATAAAAGGTACATATAAATTAGAACTGCCAAGGCGTGTAAATCAGTATGCCTGTTTGGCAATTTCCTGTTTGGGTCGGTTTTGTTTAAATGTTTGGTTGACAATACTTCAGGTGCGATAAAATCGGCTGTGCCGATTACATCAGGTGCAAATTTTCCGGGAACTACTAATCCATCAATATCAATAATGTTAGCACCGGAACCATTTGTGGGGTCAATTAAAACATTTTTATATGAAAGGTCTGAATGTGCTAAACCTGCACTATGTAAGCGTTTTACACCTCTTGCTATGTTTACACAAACTTGAAAATAACTTAACCAATTGCCTAATTCTGAATTATCTAATTTTGTTTTTGAAGTGGCAACTCTAAATTTTGCACTTGCAAACCATTTACCTTCTTTCTCTTTTCCTTTTAAAATATCGTTACTTGCATAACCTTGTTTAAAGAAAAAACGCTTGTCGTAAGCTGGTACAATGATACCTGTTAATCCATCTTTTTCTACAATATCATAAGGCCAACAATATAGAGTTTTCCAAAATTCGCCTCCGTCTTTATTAAAAAAATCGTCTTTGTATTTCGAAGTTATTAATCTTACTCTTTCTTTAGCGTTGAAATCTAATTTTGTTCTGTAAAAAGCAACAACATACGATTTATCAGGGCTGAAATAAACATCTTTCATTCCTCCACGCATAGACTCGCCATTATCTACATATTGGTAGGTTTTGGTGTTGTCTAAAATAGATTTTAGTGTAATAGTTTGCATATAATATCTTTTAAAAAACTATTGCTAAAGTTCTATCATCATGGTTTCCTGCACTCCAAAAGTCCATCCATTTTGATAATTGATTTGCAATTTCGCTGTT
>DYPB01000085.1:2785-8353 GCA_020720185.1 Flavobacterium psychrophilum
ACTGAATCACAAGCTATTTTTGAACCTATTCTTGCAAGGTAGGCACTACCTGCACCATCGCTTACAACAACTAATGACCATTGTGTTTTTTCAAAGTATTTGAAAGAAAAATCATCGTCTCTTGATGTACCTTCTTTTCCGTGGCTTCTTCCTCTTTTGGAAGAAACAACAATATTTTTTTCTCCTAATTTTTCAAAGGCTTCTGTTTCATCAGGCTTCGAAAATATTGCATTTTGATTACTTGGCTTTAAAACCCACAAACTTTTTGGGTCAGGGTTAATTACCAAAGAAATTAATTTTTCATTTAATGGTGCTGTTTCATCTTCTCCTTTAACTTTATACAAAAGTTTAAATTTTACATCACCGCTTTTGGTTGGCGCACCTTCAATAGTATCTGTTACTTTATTGAAACTTAAACCTAAATCTTCTAAGCCTTCAAATTTCTCATCAATTAAATCTGTTAAATTGAGCGCTACAAAATCTATTTTTGCTGAATAAGGAACTAACTCTTTTGCGTTTGGTATTACAATATGTTGCGTTTGAATATCAGCAATTCTATTTTTTATATTCCAATTTATCATAATTTTTTCTTGATTTTCAAAGATACTTTTCACTAATTCGGCATTAGTTGAGTTGTTGGCAAACTCATCTAATAATGAACTTCTATTTGTTTTTATTTCAATACCTTTTCCTTTTAATAGGTTTTGTATATATGTTTTTACTTCCATAGTTTTATCCTTGTGTTCTATTTACATCAAATCCACCTTCTCCTGCACCATAAGTGCCTTGATTGCCACACCAAGGACAAGTGCTTACCTCTTCATTGCCAATACAATGAAGTTTACTGCATTGACAAACAGCAAATGCAAATTGATTACCACAACAAGGGCAAGTAGGTGCACCCAATAATTCTTCTGTATTTATTTTTTGGTTGGTTGCATTTTCATCTGATAATTCAAAATAGGTATTATCCACTTGAAATGCTCCAACTAATCTAAATTCTGTTGCTAAATCACCTGTATTGTCTAATGAAATATATCGCTTGTATTTCATCAAATAAGGTCTTTTTGAATTTTGGCATTTTGCAGATAGCACAACAAAATTATTATCTATAAAATTAGTTTTACGATTTTTAGATAAATCAATTTTAGATAGTGTATTGTCATCTATTTTGGCTAACTCAAAACCTGTTTTATTATTTTCTACGCTTTCACTACTTGTTTTTATTGAGTCCGTAACCCATTTGAAAAATTGTTTGTAAGCGTTTGTATCTGTGTTTTTAAAGTGTAAAACATTTTCTGTTAATTCACTTAATTGCTCTGTGTCGGTTTCGCTACCAAACGAAATGGCAACTAAATTGGCTGTTCTTGCCCAATTTTGTTTCCATTCAGCAATTGCATTTTTTGTGTTGTCTGTTGGTACACCATCTGTAAATAAAAATACGATTGGTTTCCAATCGCCTTTTACTTCTTGGGTTGTTTTTACTGTATTTTTTCTTAACTCAAACATCAAATGCCCTAAACCTTTACTCAAAGAAGTACCACTTCCAATTGGAAATTTTGGTGGGTAAAAATTTATTAATTCCTGCAACGGTACAAGTGTTTTTGCTTGACCTGCAAAAATTATTATTGAAACCCAAACTGTTTCTATGGCTGTTGAGTCTGTTTTTAATGTTTTGATAATTGTTGCCAAACCTTCTTCTACTTGTTGGATTGGGTCTCCAACCATAGATTCAGAAACATCAATTAAAAAATATATTGGTAGTCTTCTCATTATTAAATTGTATTTAGAAGTATTAAAAGTAAAATCAATAAAATTATTTGTGTCAAATCAACTGACAAACCTTGACCAACTTGAAATGGTTTTACAAATTGTTTCAGAAAATTTAATACAGGTGTAAAAATGCTATTGAAAAACTCAAAAATCCCTTTGTAACGATTATTGAGTTTGTCTTTATAAGGCAATAGTTTAGAGTATAGAAACAATCCTATAATAAAAACATTTAATAATATTGGTAAAATCATTTTCATAATACTTGTACTACTTCTTGTGGTGGTGGAGGTAAAGCAACTGAATCAGTTGTTCCCATACTTTTATTACCTTGTTCTATTGTGTCAGAAACCCATTTGAAAAATTGCTTTAATGTTGAAGTGTCGGCGGTTGCTAAATGAACAACATTATCTGTAAGTTCTTTCAACTTTGAATCATCAGCCAAACGACCAACTGCACAACCTACAATTACACCAAAATTCAATGCCTTTATTTTAGGTATCATTTCGTTGTACAACATTGTATCAGACGGTTTGCCATCTGTAATTAAAAAAAGCAAAGGTTTCCAATCTCCTTTTTGAGTTGCGTTTCCTTTTCTTATGTCTGCACTTACTTTTGATTGCAATAATTCTAACGCTTTTCCTGTAAAAGTTGCACCAATAGGGTCGGATATTTCTGGCAACTGAAATGATGGTAATTCTGTTAATGGCACTAATTCAGTAACGGTAGAATTAAATGTAATTATACTAATCCAAAGCGTTTCAGATGCTTGAGCATCGGAACGCAAAGAATGTATCATACCACTTAAAGCATTGTTTAATGCTTGAATTGGTTCGCCATTCATTGAACCAGAAGTGTCTAAAAGAAAATATACAGGTAGTCTTCTCATTTCAATTCAGCAATGATTCCAGATTTGATGGAAATGACTTCACTTTGCTTTTAAGATTAAGCAATAGTCTTTTTTCAATCCCATCAATTTGTCCATCTCCATTGATTTTTTCAAATAGCCATTCTGATTCTTCTGCATCAATTTCACTAGGTGAATTTTCATCATCAAGTAAATAGCTGGTTATGGCTTCAATAAATAAACTTTCCCAGCTTGAATCATTTTCTTTACCTGATATTGCATCATTTATTTCAAATAGAAATTCAGCTTCGTCAGAGTCAATAACACCATCTGCATATAAAATTTCTTTTAATTCTTTAATTTCTGCTGCGTCAATAATGCCGTCCGCCAATAATTCATTCTTTAATTGTTCTAAGCTTTTCATTTTTTACGAATTTCAATTATTTACCAAATAGTTTTTTTAGGATGAATGCACCAAGTTTTCTTTCGATACCTGTTTTGGAAGTTGGCATTCCTGTTCTACGTGCAAAACTCTGTTTTGCACCAGTTATTCCTAATAATCTTTTCCAAGAAAAAGAGAAACCGAATTTACTCATTGTCAATATATGTTATACAACAATATTTAGTTCAGATGGTTGTGGTGGCAATTCATTTAATCCTATAACTTCTTTTCCACTGTCTTCTACTTTTGTTGATGAAACTCCAATGGATGCAGTTACCCAAGCAAAGAATTTAGCAATACTTTGACTGTCTGCTGTGGCAAGTTCAACAACATTTTCAGTTATTTGTTTTAGTACACTTGTATCTGCTCCACTTCCTGCTGCACAAGCAACAACAATTCCTGTTTTTCTTTTTTTGAATTCTGCAAGTCCATTTTGCCAACTGTCAGTTGGCATTCCATCAGTCATAATAAAAACTAATGGTTTCCAATCTCCTTTTGTTTCAGGTGTTGTTTTTGTAACTTCATTGTGAATGCAATTACTTAATAATTTCAAACCTTCGCCAAGTGAAGTTCCTCCTGTTGCTTGAATGTCTCTCATTTGGAAAGAACCCAAATCAGTTAAAGGAATTAATTGATTAGCAATACTATCAAATGTAATAACTGAAATGTATGCAGTTTCTTGTGCTTGTGGGTTGCTACGCAATGAATTAATCATAATTTGCACACCATTTTTTACTGCTTCAATTGGTTCGCCTCCCATTGAGCCTGATGTGTCTAACAATAGATATACTGGTAATCTTCTCATTTTTTTATATTTTTTTAGTTAGTGTATTTTTTAAGAATGTCGACAAAATTGTCTGTGTCGTGTGGTTCTCCAATTGCTCTAAATTTCCAATCTCCGTTATGTCTATATACTTCTGAAAAAACCATTGAACATTTTCCGTTTAATGAAGCATCGCCTGACAAACTATATTTTGTAATTTCTTTTCCTTTTGCATCAACTGCTCTTATAAAGGCATTATCAACCATACTAAAATGTTGATTATTTTTTCTGCCTTGATAAATAGAAACTACAAAAAGTATTTTTTGATATTTTTGGTCTAATGAATCCAATTTTACAATAATTTGCTCATCGTCTCCATCGCCTGCACCTGTACGGTTGTCGCCTGTAAGCCATATATGACCTGATGGGTGTTTTAGAGAATTAAAGAAAATTACATCGCCTTCAAAAAGCCCAATGTTTTGTCCGTTTGTAGCTTGTTTTGTTCGTCCAAGATTTGCTACTTTTCCATTTGCATCTAATAAAAATGCAATTGCATCAAGGTCGTATTCCTCTTCTTTATTTCCACCAAATAGTTTTCCTAAAAAACCACTTTCTTTTTGACGAACATCCCAACCTAAACCGATTGTTACTTGTGAAAGGTCATAAACACTTTCGCCTTTTGAATTTTTGCGTAGGTCTATGGTTTGACCTTTTGATAAATTTATTACTTCTTGCATATTTTAAATTTATTTGTTTATAGTTCCTGAAAAATATTTACTTAAAAAGAAAGCTAAATCTTCTTTGTATCCAACACCTGATGCGTCAAATTTCCATTCATTATTTCTTCTGTATAATCTTCCAAATTCAATTCCTGTTTCAATAGAGAAGTCTTCGCCTAATTCATATTTCATTACTTCTTTTCCTGTATTGTTGTCTATAAGTCGGATATAAGAATCTCTAACTTGTCCAAAGTTTTGTTTTTTGTCTGCTGCTCCGTCAATGGTTACAACAAATAAAATCTCTTGAACACTTGGGTTGATTTTTGTCAAGTCAATAATAATAGATTCGTCATCGTCTCCATCACTTGAAGTTCCGTCTGGGTCGTCTCCTGTATGAGTTACTGAATTGTCAGGCGAATTCAAATTGCCATAAAAAACAAAGTAATCTTTGTTTGGCATTTTTCTTTTGTCGTCAATCATAATTGCAGAAACATCTAAATCAAATGTTCCACCTGTTCCCTCGTTAGGTTCCCAACCTAAACCAACAGTAATGTTTGTAAAACCAATTGCGACTTTGTCGCCTTTTCTTAAATTAATTACTTCTGCCATATTGTTTATTTTTATTTTTTAGTTGTCAAATTTATTATATTTTTCTGATAAGCCTTTCTTTTAAACCATCATTATATCCTTTGTTATATAATTCTTGTGTTTTTTTGTATTGTTCAAACAAAATAGTCATTTTGAATTGTTGCCTTGGATTACCGTTAACTCCATCATCCCAACCTTTTTGATAAGTTTTATTTGTGTCTGAAACTAAATAGTAACCTTTCCAAAAAATATTTAATATTCCCATTTTTGTAATGATTTGTTTAGGGTGGTGGGTGGGCTTGGGTGTGTTGGGGTAAAATTAAATGTGGTGCAAAAGTTTTGGCTTTGTGCGTTGGCTTGCAGCTCTTTTAATTTTACGAAGCGTTGGCTTTTTGTCATATGTTTAGTCTGTCTGTTCATTTTGGCGTAGGGTCTCTTG
>DYPB01000086.1 GCA_020720185.1 Flavobacterium psychrophilum
AAAAAGATTTTCCAGTTTTTGATGTTAGAAAAAATAGCGAATTTTTATCCGAACACTTAGAAATTGCATCAAACATTCCTGTACATTTGATTAATAACCATTTAGCAGAAATACCAAAAGACCAAGTATTTATATTACATTGTGCTGGTGGATACCGAAGTATGATTGCTGCTTCTCTTTTAAAACAAAGAGGTTTTGACAATTTTGTAGATGTAATTGGAGGTTTTGATGCAATTAAAACTACCAATTTGGCAAAAACGGACTATGTTTGTCCATCTACATTGCTTTAATCAAGTAATTTAAAATTTAGTTGTTGTATAAAATTTGTAAATAAATTTTGTACAACAACTAAATATAAAAAATCTAAACATATTTTTATTTATACTGTATCTTGGCATTCTGGACTGAGAAATAAATGTAGAAACACCACTAAAAGTCGTTTATAAATGGTTTGAACTCGAACCTAAAATTTTCATACAAAAAACTATTAAATTTGAAAATAAAATTCTATTTTATCTTAGAATAAAGTAAAAATCTAAAAAATATTTTTTTATACACTTATTTTAAAAAAAAAATAGTAGGATTTAAAAAAAAAATCCGATATTTGCAAAATAATTAAGCCTTGTTGGCGATTAAATTATACAGAACTTATTAAAACTAAAATAGTTTAACATTAATCTATCTTATTAAAAATTAAGATATTATAAACAAAAGAGTATGAAAAAAATTTTATTTGTAATGGCTTTAGTAGCAAATATACAATTTGCTAATGCTCAAGACGAAGAAACTGTTGACGCACCTGTATATGACAGAGACTATAACAAATGGTCTGTAGAATTGGGAGTTGGTGGCAATAAACCAAATGCACCATTTGCGGTTGGATATTCTTCATCAGATCCATCTAAAGTGTTTAATCTTGGAGAAGTTGATCATTTTGAAGGTGCTATCCGTTATATGCTAACTAATAAATTTGGTTTAAAATTAGATGCTTCTTTCGACAAAATTAGAAATTCTGAAGGTAGTAAATCACCAGAATTTGAAACGCAACAAATAAGAGGTGGTTTACAAGGAGTTATAAATTTAGGAAGATTGTTGTCTTTTGAGGAATTTACCTCAAAAATTGGAGTTTTAGCTCATTTTGGAGTACAAATGTCAATGTTTACTCCAAAAACAGGTCCTAATGTTAATGCTACAGAGTACAATGGAGGATTAATATATGGTATAACACCACAAGTTAAATTGACAAATAGAGTTGCTTTATATCTTGATATTACTATGATGAGCAATATCCGTCAGCACTATACATGGGATGGACAAGAAAATGCATTAGATCCAACAAGTTCTATAAATGGTAAAAATCTTACTGGTGAAATGCTTACAACTTCGGCAGGTTTGCATATATATCTTGGAGGTAATGAAAAACACGCTGATTGGTATGCTTCTGATGCACCTACTACTGCTCAACAAGAAGAAACAGCCGTAGTTCAAGATACAACAGAGAATGAAAAGTTTTTAGGAATTTTAGCTCGTTTAGACGAACTTGAAAAATGTACAAATGATAGTGACGAAGATGGTGTTAATGATTGTATTGACGAAGAAGAAGATACTAAAAAAGATGCTTTTGTAGATACAAAAGGAAGAACTATTGAAAAACCAAAAGATGGTAAAGATGGATTAAATGGAACAACAACAATAATTGAACACAAAAACCCAACAGTAATACAAAAAGGTTCGTTATTAAATATATTTTACGATGTAAATAAAGATACTCCAAACGCAGCTTCAGCAGGTGATATTAGTTTAATTGTAGGTTATATGATTGCAAATCCAGAATCAAAAATTAGATTAATTGGTTATGCAGATACTCGTGGTGGTGCTGCAACAAATCTTGCTTTATCTCAAAGAAGAGCTAAAAACTTAACAGCGGCAGTAGTTTCGAAAGGAGTAAATGCTAATCGTGTGAGGTTTGATGGTTTTGGTACAGATAAAAAGGTTACTAATCCAACGAGAGAAGAAATGGATTATGCACGAAGAACAGAGGTTATTGTAGAATAACTCTTAATAATTCTAATATAAAAAAAGCAACCTGAAGTTAATTCAGGTTGCTTTTTTGTTTTTGTGTATAGCAATAAGCTATAAATATTTTAGTTAATATATTCTTTTTCTAAAAAATAATTTACAATTGCCTCTTTCATTAGTATAGCTTGTTCGCCAGCTTTTAGCGGAGGTAAATTTTCTTTTACCATATAATGTGGCCAACCATCAGAATCAAAAAAGCTAAACTCATAAAAACCATAGGGCTCTAATAATCGACAAATTGCAATGTGCATTAAGTTTAGTTTTTCATCTTTCTTGTACTCACAATGTATTTTCCCTAATTCTTGTAAACCAATTAAATAAATTATAGCATCTAAATCAAGATTTTCACCTTGCGAAAATTGATTAGTTAGTTTTTCCACTAGTTTTTCCCAGCGTTCTTTTAGTTGTATATCTCTCGACATTAATGATTATTTTTATAATTGATTAATTTTTGAACCTTGTTTTAGTTTTACAGATGATAACTGCCACGATTTATAAACCTGAATGCAAATTAAAGGGAAAACTATTGGGATAAAAAGAAAAGAAAGCACTTTTAAAACTTTATTTGCTTTAAATTTATATGGTATTAATGAGGGTAAAATTGATTGAATGATAAATAATAGCGTAAATTTAACCCCAAAATATTTTCGAGAGAGATATAAAACACTGGGGACTGGTCGTGGGCCAAACAGTTTTTTTGGACGCCATCCGTCCCAACTTCCCATTTGTCTTAATCCTCCTTCTGAAACTTTCAAATGGATTCTTTTTGCCTTATAATTTGAGATGTTTTTATAACCAGCTAAATAACTTCGTAAACCAAATTCACCATCGCCCATTCGTTGTTTCTCAAACTGGAGGTCAAATAGACCGATATTTTTAAAGATGCTTTTTTTAATCAGAACATTGCCAGTATCAAGCTGGTCGCTCCATCTAAAATAACTGTAATGTTCTGGAATTTTATCACCATGTGTTGAAATTGAAACCCCTGATGATAAATCTGCATCAAAAAAATCTAATGCTTTTAAATGTTCATAAATCCAGTCGTTTGCTACCAGCGAATCATCATCGTATAGTAGAATATAATCCCCTTTTGCGGCTTGTATAGCTTCGTTTCTTGCCTTCCATAACGCTTTTTCTTCTTGGTGCCAATGTTTTAAATTAACCGTCCAATTTTTATAAAAATCCTTCTGGTAATCATCGGTTTGATCAACAATAATAACTTCAAAGTTTTTATATGATTGTTGTTCCAAATCACGCATCACATCTTTTAAATATTGATAACGATTTAGGGTTGGAATAATGACAGAAATTAGTGGGTTTTGTTTAATTAAGGTGCTGTCAAAAGCATCGTAATTGGTATATTCAAAAATATTTTTAGAATAATTTTCTCTTTTTATATTCCCACTTTTCAAAAAACCTAAAACCTCTGATATTGGATTATGAAATGTAATTATCCGAAGGCTTAAAGTATATAAAACCCAAGCAGGATGAAGGTTTTTTCTTAAAAATCGGTATTCATCCGTAGCAGGAATTTTAGTTTTCTGCCAAATATCTAAACCTTTTTCTTTTATATTGCTGATAAAACCTAACTGAAAAGCTCGGTATGCTAAATCCCTATCTTGAGCCTCAACGGTTTTGTATTCTTGATCTATTTCTAATTTAAAACCTTGTCTTTCAATTTGTTTCAATGTAGGAAAATAACAAAAATCAACTTCTGGTTTTAGGTTAAAATACCAAATGGCTCGATTGTATTTTAGAATTTCAAAAATCATTTTACAAATAGATTATCGGTTTTCATTATAGTACCACATTTTTTGCAGGTTCTTAAGTTTTGGTTTTCATAAAATTCTTTAAAATGTGGTAAAAAGTCGTTTTCTATATTGTGCAATTCAAAATAAACTTCGTGTAATTTATGATTACAGTTCTCACAAAACCACAATAAACCATCGATAAGGCCTTTTCCAGCTCTCTTTTTTTCAATAACTAATCCAATAGAACCTTCAGCACGAACTGGTGAATGAGGAACTTTTGCAGGATTAAGATACATATCGCCAGCATTTAGAATCAACTCTTTTTTTTGTCCATCTTCCTGAATGATTATTTTTATGGAACCTTCGAGTTGATAAAATAGTTCCTCGGTTTCGTTATAATGATAATCTTTTCGAGCGTTTGGACCGGCTACAATCATTACAATATAGTCGTCTGAATCTACAAATAAGTTCTTATTTCCAACAGGTGGCACTAGCAGATGCCTGTTTTCGGTAATCCAAGTATTAAGATTAAATGGTTTCATATACAATATATTTTATAAGGTTTCTTTTAACCATTTATAAAATTCTTTTTGCCAAACTTGAGCATTTTGTGGTTTTAATACCCAGTGATTTTCTTCGGGCAAATAAACCAATCTGCTTTTTATACCACGCAATTGGGCTGCCTGAAAAGCCTCTTGTGATTGACCAATTGGAACTCTAAAATCTTTGCCTCCCTGAAAAATTAATATTGGAGTATTCCATTTATCAACAAAGGTTATAGGGTTGAATTGAGTGTATGTTTTTTGTGCAATTTTGTTGTCTTTTTCCCAATAAGCCCCACCAAAATCCCAGTAATTAAAGAAAACCTCTTCGGTAGTTCCAAACATACTTTGAGTATTAAAAACACCATCGTGGGCAATAAATGATTTGAATCTATTGTTATGAATACCAGCTAAATAGAAAACAGAATAGCCACCATAACTGGCTCCAACGCAACCTAAACGATTTTTATCAACATAGCTTTCTTTTGACATATCGTCTATTGCTGATAAATAATCTTGCATAACCTGTCCACCCCAATCGCCAGAAATTTGCTCATTCCACTCCACTCCATGTCCTGCCATCCCTCGTCGATTTGGAGCAACAACAATATAGCCATTAGCCGCCATTAATTGAAAATTCCATCTAAAAGAATAAAACTGCGTTAATGGTGATTGTGGTCCTCCTTGACAATATAAAAGCGTAGGATATTTTTTTGAAGCATCAAAATTTGGAGGTAAAATTACCCAAACCAACATCTTTTTTCCGTCGGTTGTGGTAACAAATCGTTTCTCGGTTTTAGATAACGATAGTTTATTATAAATTTCTGTATTTACTTGAGATAATTGTTTCCAAGTTTTTTTAGTCAAATCAAAGGAATAAATTTCTGATGCGTGGTTCATATCTGTTCGGGTTAGGATAACAGTATTACCCGAAAATCCTACAATATTATGTATGTCAAAATCACCATCTGTAATTTGTTTTACCCGAATAGCAATTTTTGTTAAACCAGGATAATTAACCTCAAACAACTGCATTGTTCCGTTAGTTGGGGCAATAAAATAAATTTTCTTACTGTCTTCTGACCACAAAAAACTATCAACCGTTCCATCCCAAGCGGCTGTTAAATTAATTTTATTGCTCTTAAAATCAACAATTAAATCGTTTTTATCTGCCTCATATCCGTCTCTTTTCATTTGAAGATAGGCCAAACAACCTGATGCCGAAAAAGCAGGAAAGGTATCATAACCTAAATTGTTTTCGGTTAAATTAGTAGTTGTTTTAGACTCTAAATGGTATTGATAAATATTTGTATTTGTAGATATTGCATATTGAGTTCCTGCTTTTTTCTTACAAACATATAAAATGCTTTTGCTGTCTGGCGACCAAATATAATCTTCATCGCCACCCATTGGTTTTTGTGGACTGTCAAAATTTTCGCCAGTCATAAGGTCTATTCCAATAGATTCTTTGTCGGTGCTTTTATAAAAAACATGATTAAACTTACCCTCATTCCAAGTATCCCAATGGCGATAATCTAAACCATCGTATATCTGAACATCGGATTTATCGAGTTCTGGATAAAAATCTTTGCCATGAACTTTATCAATTTTCACTTCGTCGTTATAAACCAAGAACTTTCCGTTTGGCGAAATATTTTTATCAGCAACTAACGATTTTGTTTCTACCTCACTAATTTCTTTTGAAATTCCGTCTTCTATTGAAGTTGTATAATATTTTGAACTCGAGTTATTGTTGGCAACCGATGGAGTTGAAACCTTATAAACAACATAAGCACCATCTTTTGAAAGACCAATAACTGAAACCCGCCCAAGTTTCCATAATAATTCAGGAGTCATAACTGTTTGTGCCATAGCATTTATAGTTAGAAAAAGTGTGATTGTAAGTATGATTTTTTTCATCGTTTAAGATAAATTAAAATTTTATGGGTGTAAAAGTATATATTTTAAGCATAACATACATTAATTGATGAAATAAATTCAGAAATCGTTGATAAACAAAAGGATATATAGAGCCGTAACAAACCACCTGAACATACAAACGGTTTGTTGTGTCTTTATATTTTACTAAAAAATAAAAATATTAATTATTATTAAACCCACGGCGATATATTAATAAAATAAAAGAACCAACTAATTATTTAATTTCAATAGAACGCTTTTTAAAATCTATAAGGATAAATTAATAAATCAACCGTGGTCGATTGATTAAATCATACGGACGAATAAAAACATTCCTACGGACGATTGAACAAAACAACGGCGGTAGTTTATTAATACATTCCAAATAAAAATTTATATTTGCAAGGAAAAAAAAAAACAACCATTACTACCTTACAACCACAATTTATACCCATTTAACAAAAAATGCTGTAGATAAAATAGAGAGTCCCTTGGATAAGTTAGTAAATCAGACTAGGAATAAAAATAAATAATGTAAATATTTGATTTTGATAAAAGTATCAATTACTTTTGAAAAAAAAATACGAAATGTTAAAAACGCAGAAACTTTCGTATATTTACTAGTTGGCGGTAATGCTATGACAAACGCAACGTAAAAAACTGAATGTCAAAATATTGCAGCCGTAAATCGGAAAAGCAAATGACAAAAACAGCGGTAGAATTAAAAGAAGGTTATATTTTAGATTACATTTCGGGCGAACAAGTAAAAGCAACACCAGAAGAGATTGAAGCAGTTCAAGTATTTGCAAAACAACTAGTTGAAGATTATGGTTATTCAAAAGACCAAATACAAACACGACCACAGTATCGTGTAAAAGCAAATCCATCTGATACGACAAAATCTTATCCACTTGACATAATTGTATTTTCGGACAACAAAAAAATTGACACGAATGAATACATAATTATTGAGTGTAAAAAGAAAACTCGTAACGATGGAATAACACAACTTCAAGACTATCTAAAATTTTCAAACGCTTACATTGGAGTTTGGTTTAACGGAAACGAAAGAATATTTTTAAAAAAGCACGAAACCAAAGGTAAGGTACATTTTGAAGAAATTCCAAATATCCCAATCAAAGGACAACGACTTGAGGACATTGGAAAGTTTAAGAGAAAAGACTTAAAACCAACACATAATCTAAAAGTAATTTTTAACTCAATCCGAAACCATTTAGCTGGTAATGCAACAGGTACAGGACGAGATGAAATAATTGCACAGCAATTAATCAACTTGATTTTTTGCAAAATATATGATGAACGCTTTACAAAAAAAGATGATGACGTTACGTTTAGAGTTGGAATTGAAGAAGAAGGAAAAGTTGTAAAAAAGAGAATTGCTGAAATTTTTGAAAAGGTTAAAACAAAATATAGCGAAATTATAGAAGTAGCAGATACAATTATACTTGACGCTGACAGCGTAAAGTATGTTGTTGGCGAACTTCAAAATTTTTGTTTAATTGAAAGTGAAAGAGATATTATTGCTGACGCTTTTGAAACTTTTATTGGTTATTCTTTAAAAGGTGCACAAGGACAATTTTTTACACCAAGAAATGTAATCAAGTTAATGGTTGAAATTATCAACCCACAACCAAACGAACTATTAATTGACCCAGCTTGCGGAACTGGTGGGTTTTTAGTAGAAAGTTTGCGACATATTTGGAAAGTTCTTGACAAACAAGCAGAAGATTATGGTTGGAGCGACCTTGCACTAAATGAAGAAAAACTATCTTCTGCAATTAAATGTATCAAGGGTTTAGAAAAAGACGATTTTTTGAGCAAAGTTGCCAAAGCATATATGGCAATTTTAGGAGATGGAAAAGGTGGAATATTTTGTGAAGACAGTTTGAAACTTCCTTCAGAATGGAAACCAACAACAAGACAACAAATAGATTTAGACAAATTTGATGTTTTATTAGCTAATCCACCATTTGGAAAAGACATAAAAGTAAAAGGCGAAGAGAAATTAAAACAATTTGATTTAGCTTACAATTGGAA
>DYPB01000295.1 GCA_020720185.1 Flavobacterium psychrophilum
TTTTTTCCTTTAATTTTCAATAATTTATTTACTTTGCTTAACTAAACGACATTGACTTATAAACTATCTATGACATCTTTAGACAAGGTGGTTAATTTTTGAATTTCTTCTGCTGTTTTGCCGCTTTCTTTCAATGTTTTGGCTAAATCTAATATCATCTTGTCTTTTTGTAAGCTCAATTCTCTCTCTTTTTCTAATTCAATTGTTGTTTTTTCTAATTCTTGCTTAAAATAGCTAATTTCATTGTCGCGTTTAATGAGTTCTGCCAAATATTCGTCTTCGGCGTTCATCTGTTCCTCTAAATCCGGATTATCTGCATCGGCCGATTTTAAGCGCTCTATTACCCGTTCTAAAAATTTCGGGAATAGTTTCTTGATGATTAGTAGCCTGTGTTTGTTGTTTTTGTTTTGCGCTTCCTGGTCGAATAATTTAAGCAGCGAATAAAGTTTTGTTTTATACTCGTCGTTTTCGTAGTCTGTTTTTTCTATTTTACCTAAGTTTGGAAGTTGTATAACCCAAATATCAAAACTTAAATGATCGATAAATTCGTTGTCGTTTATCAGTTTTTTTTCTTTGAATATGCCAATTTTTTCCCTGTTTGTTCTAATGATTAAGTCGTTTATTTCATTTTCAATTCTAAAATTAAGAATAAAAATGGGTATCAGTCGTATGGGTTTGTTTATTTTCTCTACTGCCTGCGTGCGCGGGTTGATGATTTCATTTTCTTGTTTTCGCTGAAAATTTGTACTGATGTATCGTTTGAAACGAAAAATATCTTCGGCTTTGTTTGCCTTCTGAATTTCAATCATGATTAATTCTTCTTTTCCGTCGGATTTTTCAATCAGGGCGGTAAAGTCCAGATGAAAAAGTTTGATTGTTTTATCCGTTTTTGGGTCTTGAATTTTTTCGGTGTGGGAAACGGGTTCAAAAGTAAGTTTTTTAATTTTTTCATTAATCAGAGTAGATAAAATAATCATGGCGCTTTGATTATCTTCCATTAAATATTTGAAAACCACATCGTAAATGGGGTTTGGAATTACAATGTAATCGTCTTCGTTATTTTGTTGTAAATGATTCATCCCACTTAATTTTTTTTTGCAAATTTACAACTTTTCAAAATTAAAATCACTTTTTTTGTGATATTTATGGTAAATCGTTTATTGAGTTCAGTCTAAAAAGATTGAAAAAATGATTATAACCCTGCCAGCGTTTTATTAATTAACTTATAATTAAACTATTTCCGTTGCAGCATTTTATGAAAATCAACGCTGGCAGGGTTTTTAGACTAGACTCTTTATTTTTTAGTGAATAAGTCATTGTGCAGTGTTCATGCTCCCAAAGTGCAAACAGAGCGTAGCGTATAAAATAATGATTTTGGTTTTCAAGCGCTCGCAGATATTTGGGCTTGACGAGCATGCATGCAAGCGTGTTTCCGGTGGCGAATGATGGCACCTGAGAGAAAGTCTATTGACAAAGTACGCAAAAAGCAATATGTGTTGCGAAACATATAAGCTAAAATACATAGCTATATAG
>DYPB01000296.1 GCA_020720185.1 Flavobacterium psychrophilum
TTAACCGATATTTTAAGCTCATATTATTGTTAAATAGCCCGCAAAACTTCTTTTTTCTTTTTTTTAAATGCTCTCCGATTGTTTTTTCCGTCTGTTCCGGATCGGCTTTTTTGTTGAGTTTTGATTTGTTTTTCAATTTTTCTTTCCCCCTAAATAAAAATTTATCAACAGGAATGGGGCTTTTTTTTTCGCATTTTGTATCAGTTTTTGTCTTATATCTTATTTGTAGTATGTTGATGTTAAATAGCGAAGTCCTTACCCGTAATAGCCTGCAAGGTTCAAAAAAGTTAGTAAAACAGACTTTTTGAGTAAAATAATGGGGTGTAAAACAGACTTTTTGAGTAAAATAATTAGGAGTAAAACAGACTTTTTGAGTAAAAATAAGTTATGACATATAATTACTAAAACTTTTGTTTGTTTTGGTATTTTATTTAAATTGCGCTAAAATAATCCGCTATGGCAAAATTAAAGATGCCCCAGACGGTTGATGAATATTTAGTGCTTCAACCGAACAATGTCACCTTCGGAAGGTATGACTATACCGCCACACAGGAAAATGTTATAACCTTGGTTAGTGAGGCTTTGCAGGATTACATGACCAAAGGGAAGGAAATCCCCAGGGATTTGTTTAACCAGCCTTATGTTGAAATAAGTGCGGGTGATGCCGCTGATGGTAACAACAAGTTTCGGGTTTTAAAGGAAGTTCAAGGGATGATGAGAAAAACCTTTCAATTCAAGTGGGTTCACCCCGAAGTACATAAAACCATAGAAACAACAGGCGTGGTGGTCAGTACCGTCCATTCAATAAAGGGGACTGATAGGATTGTTATCAATTTCAATCCGTGGGTTATCCCTTTCCTGATTTATTACGGCAAAGGCGTGGGGGGTACCTGGTTCAATCCCGCATTATCGGTGGGTTTGAAGTCCGAATATGCCAAGCGCATTTATAAAATCATATGCAGCCAAAAAGACAAAAGAACCTATGTGTACTGGATAACCGATGTAATCAAAGATTTTGAGTTGGAAGATAAACCCGCATTATTGGACAATAGTGCAATGAAAAAAAGAATCTTTGAGGTTGCCAAAAAGAAAATAGATGCTTCGGGTTCTCCCATCACATTCGATTTTGAGTTTTTATATAAAGGGGTAAAACAACCGAACACCAAGCATGCCTCCAATTGTGTTGTGCTGCACATAAAGGATTCCGAAAAAAAGAAAAAGCCTGATACCATTGACGGCCAAATGAAATACAATTACTGCCTTTCATTGCTGTATAAGGTGTGGGGAAACTTTACGACTAAAGCAATGGTAGTCTGTGACAGGTTCAACGAAGAAGGAAAAATATCAGAGCTGTATGACAAGCTTTTTGATATTACCCATTGGTATAACAAGAAAATGACGGATTTGGAATCTGACATGACAGAAGACAAGTATTTCAATACGGTTAAAAAACGGCTCCGTGAAGATTACGGGATTGAATAGCACTAAAAAGATTTATAAAGGGGTTAAAATGAAGTGATCCTAAAAAACCA
>DYPB01000297.1 GCA_020720185.1 Flavobacterium psychrophilum
GCTTTTTAATGGCCTAAATTCAATCAACATAAAATTAAATCGCTCAATTTAGGTAATAGTTTTGTTTCTAAGTCTGTTTCAGTAAATAGGTTATTTTCAGGTAATCCGGCAAACTCAAAAATGTAAGGATTTCGTATTAAATCTTCTTGCGATTTTATCTGATTTCCTTGTTTTGAAAGTCTTAGGATTTCTTCTTTGTCTTTACTCAACGCAATTCGCTGAAACAATGAAGTTTCTTTTTGTCTTTGTAATTCGGATACAGTCCAACGTTCAAGTAAACATTGCTGCTGGTAAAAATTACGTTCTAATTCATCGCTAATTGTTAGTAATTCAATGTAATGAGACCAACTTAACTTCTCTGATACCAAATTTTCATTTGGGAAAAACGCATAAAATTTTCTAATATTGAACAAATTGGTTCTACTAAATCCTTTCCCATACTTTCGGCGTAAGTCTTTGGATAAGTTATCTATTAACTGTTTTCCGTATTCTGCTTTTAATTTTCCGTCTTGTTCAAACTCTACAATATATTTACCTACAAGCCAATAACCTTTAAGCATTTCAATGTTTAATGCCGATTGTCCGTTGGCTCTGGCTTGTTCAAAAATTACGGAAATATTTTCAACTAATTTGTTGTATCTATCTTCGTGTAAATCGTTCATATTTAATCATTTTAAAATTGTCCAGACTTGTCTGTATTTTTTACGCTTTGGAATTATCCAGACAAGTCTGGACTATTATAATCCTATTTCTTTTTTTGCTTCACTACGCATACTTCGATTAGTAAGATATTTTATAAGCCCACCTATCATATAGATAATTGCAGTAATAATTAGTTTTACACCTTCATTATGCAACCAACTATTTGGAATAAAAGAACTAACAAATAAAACACCAATTACAATACCACCAATACCATAAGATAAACTGTATGTTTTAGATATTTTGCTATTTGCTTTATTTATTGTTTTTGTAAGACGATTAATAATTTCTATTGTCAAGTCATTCTCAAATCCATTCTTTATCAATTCCTGTTTAATCATTTCACTGCTCTTTCCTATTTTAAATTCATCTATTGCAACACCATAGCCTAAATCATACAGAGCATTGTTTATCAATATCGGATTATAATTAAACCATATTTTTGCTATTTCTTCAATATCACTTTTGAGAGATTTCTTTTTAATACTGTTTGAGAAATATTGAAAAAGTATTTGATATTGAAAGTTTGCGTTCTCAATCTCATTAAGAGCATATATGTTAATGTCATTACTCATTATATCCTGAAATTTTAGTTAGCCACAACGAAAAATAACACACGCCGTTGCTTTTTTATCATTTAGTTACAGTTTTTCGATTTCATCAATTGGACACCCTGTTTTTTTATGAATTACATCTATCGGAACACCATTTTCTTTCAATGTTTTTGCAAATTCAAGTTGTAACTGTTTAGCTTTGTTTTTTTCGTTTTCCAAGGCTTTGTCTTTATCTTCCAAGGCTTTGTCTTTATCTTCCAAGGCTTTGTCTTT
>DYPB01000298.1 GCA_020720185.1 Flavobacterium psychrophilum
CTCTTTGATTAATCCAAATTGTGCTACCCACTCACTTTTATAAAGAACCAAAAAATATTTAGACATAAAGTCCAATCGTACGAAAATGACGCATTTTTATAAATGGTTTTTACATATGCTATCACATGCGAAAACTCTGGCAATTTAAAAAGTAACCAAGCAAAAGTTACAAAAACAAATACCATAATACGTTTTATTGAAATTAAAACAATGTTTGACTTTATTTTTATTTTGTCGGTTAAAAATCTTTCAAGAGCTAATGCAGAACCATGAAATCCACCCCAAACTGCATAACTCCATGCAGCTCCGTGCCACAATCCACCTAATAGCATTGTAATCATAAGATTAATATAGGTTCTATATTTGCCTTTTTTATTTCCGCCTAGTGGAAAATACAAATATTCCATTAAAAACGATGATAATGATATGTGCCACCGCTTCCAGAATTCCTTAAATGAAGAAGATATATAGGGAAAATTAAAATTGATGCTTAAATTATAACCAAATATGTGAGCTAATCCAATTGCAATTAGTGAATAACCAGCAAAATCTGCAAATATCTGACAAGAATAGCCCAAAAGCATTGTAATTAAATTTATTGCAGAATGTCCCTGAAAATATGGATAGGCAATCCAAAACGTAAAATCTTTAAGGTTATCTGCAATAACCATTTTAAAAAAATAACCTAATACGAGGTTTTTAAATGCTATTTGCCAATTAATGTTTTTTAATTGTTTGATATTAATTTGATGTAAAAAGTCATGAGCTTTGACTATCGGACCTGCAATTAATTGTGGGAAAAATGCAATAAAGAAGAGTGTTTTTTTTGCGTGGGTAAGTAATGAAATAGACACTATATCTTTACTTTTAAAATATTTCTGATTAAAGACATCAATCATTAAACTTATACCTTGAAATGTAAAAAAAGAAATTCCGATAGGTAAAGGTATATTTATTAGAAATTCTGAAACGGAAGAACTTACTTCTAAAAATGTTTTTGAAAATAAGGGGCTATATTTAAAAAAAGCCAAAACAAATAAATTACTTGCAACTCCAATAATTGCATTTAATTTACGTCTTTTCTGATTACCATATACTACATAGTAACTTGTTAAAATATTAATTCCCGCCGATACTAATAGTAAAATTAATAATATTGGATTATTATAAGCGTAGAAAAATAGACTTGATGCAACAAGTATATGAACTTGATATTTTGATAATCGAGGTACATAATATAAAAAAAATGTAATAAGCACAAGCCATAAAAAAGGGAAACTATTAAAAAGCATTTATTTTAATTTTTGTTTGATCATTTATTTTATTACCGATAACGAAAAGCTACTTGCGGCGGGGGTTTTGGGCGGCGGCGCAGCGAAACGAGCGAAACGAAGCCGCTGCCCAAAACCACTGACCGCTAAGTAGCCTGTGTGTGCCCTGCACGAGTGCAGTGCACTGGCAAATTTAGCCGAAAAATTTCAAAAATACAATAATTTTTAAGTTAACCAAAAGTCAGTGAATTTCA
>DYPB01000087.1 GCA_020720185.1 Flavobacterium psychrophilum
TGTTACGCTTGACGATGGGGTTGTTACACTTGACGATGGGTATGTTACGCTTGACGATGGCATTGTTACGCTTGACGATGGGGTTGTTACACTTGACGGAGGGTATGTTACGCTTGACGATGGTATTGTTATGATTGACGGAGGGGCTGTTTATACAAACAACCCCTCCGTTTTTATTAAATGTTACTAATATGCTAATCAAAACTCATTTGACATCAAAAATTGGTATTACTTTTTTGTTAAACTTGCTGTCATTTCTATTGAAATTGACGACCGTTCCATTTTTAGTTTCCCCGACATGGTTTCGACCACAATAGTAGTTTCTCCAATTTCGGCAATTTTTCCGTGTAAACCGCTTTTTGTAATAATTTTATCACCAACTTTCAAACCTGCTTCAAAGTTTTTTTCTTTCTTTGCTTTGCTTTGTTGTGGTCTGATAATAAAAAAATAGAAAATTGCAACCATTGCAACTATTTGTATTATAAAACTTGTTCCCATAATGTATTGATATTTATTTGTTTGAATTTTTATTATTTTATTTGGTTTATACTAAACCTCGTCCAATTTTATTTAGTAAGCCTTTTTTTGCTAATTCTTTTGATACTACATCTAAAATTCCGTTTATAAAATTACTGCTATTTGGGGTAGAATATTCTTTAGCAAGTTCAACATATTCGTTAATAGTAACTCTTACAGGAATTGATGGAAATTTAAGCATTTCGCAAACAGCCATATTCAGAATAACGGAGTCTATCTTTGCAAATCGTGTAATATCCCAACTTTTTGATTTGTCTGCATAATGATTTTCAAATTCAGTTTCGTTGAGTACTGTTTTTCTAAAAAGTAAACTTACAAATTCTTTGTCATCTTCGTCCTTAAATATATTAGGAACTATGAAAGAGTTTTTGTTCTCTAAATTTATAGCACTTAATTGTTTTAAAATCAATGTGTTTACAAGCGGAATATCATCAACCCAAGTTAGTTTACTTTCTTCAAGATAGTCAAACAATTTTTCATTTGGTGCAATAATATCTCCGAATATTGTGTCAATGAATCGTAAGTCCTCTTCAAATGAATTTTCTTGATTATTCATATATTTTTCATAAAAAGCAGATTTCTTTACCTCATCAAGTAACAGTAAAACAATATCATTATTTTCTGTCCAGTTTACTATTTTTCTGTCTTCTAAAGCATTTTTTATTGATTTGTTGTTTGCTAAAAAATCTAAAACTAAATTATTTACAAATTTTTTGTTAGGATTTTTATCTTCTGGCGTTGCAAGGTGCTTTTTGGATCGTTTCTGAATTAATTGTACTTCATTTGCCTGAATTTCTATTAATATTGATAACAATACAAGATACAAATCTTGCATTATTTCTATACTATTGTACAAAAATTTCTCTTCTTTTAATATGTCATCGCTGTGTTTTTGGTGCATGGCAAATATGGTTTGCATCACTTTTACACGGATATGTCGTCTTGTTAGCATTTTTTAGGAGCGTTTGGTCTAAATTTTGTTTTAGGTTTTTAATTTTTTTTATTGCTGATACATTCGTTAGAAAAATATTTTTTTTTTGCAAAAGTACTTTTTTTATATTTTTAATTTTATTTCCTAGTGTTATACTTATAAAAGCAAAAAACACCACAAAACAAAGAATATTGTTTTTTTTTAGATTCTAACTCCAAAAATATAGCCAACTAATGCAGATAAAACCATTGCAATTGTTCCCCAAATTGTGATGCGTAAAATTGCTTTTTTGATGCTAGAACCACCAGTTTTTGCAGCAATAGTTCCTAATATCATTAGAAAAACGATAGTAAAACCATACAACCAATATTCCATATTTTTTACTGATGCAAAAAGGATAACTAATAATGGTAATACACCGCCAACTGTAAATGCTGCTCCAGATGAAATTGCTGCTTGTATGGGGTTTGCTTGACTTATTTCGTTGATTCCTAATTCGTCTCTAATATGAGCACTTAAAGCATCTTTTTCGGTCAATTCTATAGCTACTTGTAATGCTGTTTCGGGTTTTAGTCCTCTTTTTTCATAGATTTGTGCCAAAAGTTTTAACTCCTCATCAGGCATTTCGGCAAGTTCTATAATCTCTCTTTCAATATCTGCTTTTTCTGTATCTGTTTGTGAACTTACCGATACATATTCGCCAGCTGCCATTGATAATGCACCC
Source organism: Flavobacterium psychrophilum (assembly GCA_020720185.1). Lineage (GTDB taxonomy): Bacteria > Bacteroidota > Bacteroidia > Flavobacteriales > Flavobacteriaceae > Flavobacterium > Flavobacterium psychrophilum_O. The sequence continues at coordinate 2,193 of DYPB01000087.1, forward strand.
GCTACAAGCCCTGCAACTGTTGCTAAAATAATTGGTTCTCGAGTTGAACTTGCAGCTGCAACACCTATTGCAAGGCTAGAGATAGATATTATTCCATCGTTTGCTCCTAATACCGCAGCCCGTAGCCAATTGCTTCTATGAATATAATGATTGTCTAAATAGTTATCTATTGTTACCATAATTATTTTTATTAATTTATCAATATCATTACGAAATTTAATGCTTTGAGTGGTACAAAGTTAGCTGTTTTTTTGCAAATTTAAACCGCTGTTGTTTTATAACTGCTGTTGTTTTTTTCTATCGTCAATGCGTTGTTGTGCAATTTCCATTGCAGCTTTTTGATTGGTCATATTATTTTTATTGGCATAATCAAAAATTTCTAGTGTTGTGTGATAGATATTTTCGGTTCTTCGCATAGATTCTGCCTTGTCATAATGTGCAATTTCAGAATAAACATTGATAATTCCACCAGCGTTTATTAAAAAATCTGGAGCATAAACAATACCTCTGTCTTTTAGAATTTGCCCGTGTAAATCCTCATTTGCTAACTGATTATTTGCTCCGCCTGCAATAACTTTCGCTTTTATTTTATAAACGGTATCGTCGTTTATAGTTGCCCCTAAAGCACAGGGTGCATAAATATCAACATCAGCGGTATATAAATCGGCTCCTGTAAATATTTTTGCTCCAAATTGATCTACAACGAATTCCATTTTATCTTGATGAATATCAGAAATAAAAACTTCTGCACCTTCTTTTCTTAAATAAGAAACTAATATTTGTCCTACATTTCCAACGCCTTGAACTAAAACTTTTTTTCCGTCTAATTTATCGCTACCAAATTGTTGTTTTGCAGCGGCTTTCATTCCCATATAAACTCCATAGGCGGTTACTGGGGATGGGTTTCCTGACCCTCCTATTTCTTCTGAAACTCCTGTGGCATAAGGAGTTACCTCTCTCAACAAATCCATATCTTTGGTTTCCATACCTACATCTTCGGCAGTTATATATCTACCTGATAATGAATGTACAAACTCACCGAATTTACGCATCAATTCTGGTGTTTTTTGTGTTTTTGAATCTCCAATAATTACTGCCTTTCCACCGCCAAGATTTAATCCTGAAATAGCTGATTTAAAAGTCATTCCTCTCGAAAGTCTTAAAACATCATTTAGAGCTTCCCACTCATTTGCATAATTCCACATACGGGTTCCTCCAAGTGCTGGTCCCATAATTGAATTATGAATACCTATTATTGCTTTTAATCCCGTATCTTTGTCGTTACAAAATACTATTTGTTCGTGGTTATCAAATGATAATTGTCCGAAAACTGGATTTATCTTTTGAAGTTCGTTTGTAGAAACTATTTCTGCTGTCATAATTATATTTTAAAAATGAGTGCAAAAGTAACTATTATTTAATAAAACGAGTTTAAATTTGCAAATAATATTAAATTGTTACTAAAAATTAGTTTACAAATATGAAAGAATTACAATACATCAATAAATATTTTATCAAATATAAATATCGATTTCTTTTTGGAATTGTTATAACTATTGTTGCTCAAATATTTTCAATTTATACGCTGAAAGTTATGAGTAATTCGGTGAATGAAATTGCAAAATTCGATAAACTATCGGCTACTGATAAGCTTTCGCCAATAATTCTTGATAATTTTAAATTAGTACTTCTTCAAAATATTGGATGGATTATTTTAACTACAATTATTGCAGGTTTTTTAACCTTTTTGATGCGTCAAACACTAATTGTTATGTCTCGACACATCGAATTTGATTTGAAGAATGAAGTTTTTAAACAATATGAAAATTTATCTCAAAATTTTTATAAACAAAATCGAACTGGCGATTTGATGAATAGAATATCGGAAGATGTTGGGAAAGTACGGATGTATGCGGGTCCTGCGGTTATGTACACCATTAATACCGCTATCAGTTTCGGGTTGGTTATTTATAATATGTATCATGTGTCAAAATCATTAACCATTTATGCCTTATTACCATTGCCATTACTAACTTATTTTATTTTTAAATTAAGTCAAAATATAAACAAACGAAGCACTATTTTTCAACGGTATTTATCCAAAATTTCAAGTTTTACACAAGAAGTTTTTTCAGGAATTAGAGTTATAAAAGCCTATTCATTAGAAAATAAATATCAAAAATCGTTAGAGGAATTAGCTATAGAAAGCAAAGAAAAAAGTTTAAGTTTAGTAAAAATGAATGCTCTTTTTGGTCCATTGATGTTAGCTTTAATTGGAATTAGTAATTTAATTGTTATTTATTTTGGCGGAATGATGTGCATTAATGGCGTTATGGAAATTGGCACTGTTGTGTTATTTATATTGTATATCAACAAATTAACTTGGCCAGTAGCGTCGTTAGGGTGGGTTTCATCAATGGTGCAAGAGGCAGAAGCATCTCAAAAAAGGGTCAATGAATTTCTTAAAATTGTTCCAGATATTGTTAATCATAATCCTGAAAAATCTATTATTAATGGGGAAATTGAATTTAAAAATGTGAATTTTATTTATGACGACACCCATATTGAGGCTCTAAAAAACATATCGTTTACCGTTCAAAAAGGAGAGTCTTTAGCCATTTTAGGGAAAACTGGGGCAGGAAAATCAAGTATTTTGGCATTAATCAGTCGATTGTATGAGGCAACTAATGGTCAGATTTTGATTGATAATCAAGATATTAAACAAAAAAATTTATTTGATTTAAGAAATGCTATCGGAATTGTGCCACAAGACGCCTTTTTATTTAGCGATTCAATAAAAAATAATATCAAATTTGGAAGCCACAAAAAAACAGATGAAGAGACCGAAGTTGCGATGGAAAAAGTTATCAATGCTGCAAAAATTGCCGTAGTACACGATAATATTATGGGATTTACAAACCAATATGAAACCGTTTTAGGAGAACGAGGTATCACGCTTTCAGGCGGACAGAAACAACGGGTTTCTATTGCTCGGGCAATTATAAAAGAGGCACCAATTTTGTTATTAGATGATTGCCTTTCGGCGGTTGATACTGAAACTGAAGAGCAAATTTTGAGTAATTTATTACAGTTTTGTAAAGAAAAAACCACTATTATTGTAAGCCACAGAGTATCATCGGCAAAAAATGCAGATAAAATTATCATTATTGATGAAGGTAAAATTATCCAACAAGGTACTCATAATCAGTTAGTAAACATTGATGGGTATTACAAAAAATTGTACTACAAACAACTTTCTGAAAAAAAGAATTAAGAAAGTTTGTTTGTTAGTAAAAAAAATATCATTTTTGAATTCAATAAATACAATATTTAACAACCCCATTTTATGAGAGAAAATGATATGTTAGAAAATGAAGAAATATTTTCTAAAGTTTTGAGAGCAGGACGACGAACCTACTTTTTTGATGTTCGTGCCACGAAATCTGACGATTATTATGTAACGATTACTGAAAGTAAAAAATTTACAGAACCTGATGGGTCTTATCATTTTAAGAAACACAAAATCTATTTATACAAAGAAGATTTCATTGCTTTTAAAGAAATTTTAGGCGAGATGACCGAATTTGTATTTAATAATAAAGGAGAGGAAGTAATATCTGAAAGACATCAAAGAGATTATCAGAGAGAAAATTTTGATACAAAAACTGATAATCAACCAGCTGCAGAAAAAGATTTTACAGCCGTTGATTTTGATGATATATAATTCAAGAAAAAAGTCGCAAGTTAAATAATTTGCGACTTTTTATTTAGAAATTCCTTAACCGTTTCGAACCATTCGTTTCGCAAGATACTTAAAACTATTGAATCCCGGCGGATTTCTGAGTTCAGGGTTGGCATATTATTTCTTAAAATTCCTTCTACCTGACAACCTATTTTTTTCATCGCAGCAATACTGCGGTGGTTGTTGTTGTCGGCTCTAAACTCTACTCGTTCAAGATTTAGAACTTCAAAACAATAAGTTAATAACAAGTATTTACAGTTTTTATTCAAACCTGTTCCCTGAAATTTTTTTCCATACCAAGTATATCCTAATTGAATGGTTTTAAAAGGCAAATTTATATCATAAAATCTTGTAGATCCTGCATATTCATTGGTTCTTTTATCAAAAACAACAAACGGAAATTCAATACCTTTCTCACGATTATCAATAGCTGTTTGCAAATATTTAGACAGATTTTCTAATCCTGCACCTGTTTGCAATCCAAATTTCCAAATTTCGGGTTCGTTTTCAGCAAATATTTTCAGATTATCAAAATCAGATAACTGCAACGGTCGTAACAAAACAAACTCGTTTTCTAATACCAAATTATCATCTACTTTTAAAACATTTAACAAATTCATATAGCCTTTATTTTCCTATTTTTTTCTCAACGAAACCATAATTCCCGTTAGTAACGATAGGCATATAAACCCTAAAGACGCCCATTCTGGAATTTCTAAATACTCTTTTGGAACAAGCATTTTAACCCCTACAAAAAGCAAAATGGCACAAATGCTATATTCTAAATACTCGAATTTTTGCAACATATTTGCCAAGAAAAAGTACATTGATCGCAAACCCAAAATGGCAAAAATATTAGAACTAAATACTAAAAAAGGATCGGCAGTTATGGCAAGAATTGCAGGTACACTATCCATTGCAAAAACCACATCCATTACCTCAATTACCATTAATGCTACAAAAAGTGTGGTTGCTGCCCTACCCTTTGAGGTTTTAATAAAAAATTTCTCGTGATCTTTTTCGGTAGTTATTGGAATGATCTTTCCAATGATTTTATACACTAACGATTTTTTAGGATCAAATTCTTCATCTTCGTCTTTTGAAAAAAGCATTTTTAGTGCCGTAAAAATCAGAAATGCTCCAAATAAATAAGTAGTCCAATGAAATTTATTGATAAGAACCACCCCAAAACTAATCATTAAGCCTCTAAAAACTATTGCTCCGATAATTCCCCAAAACAACACCCGATGTTGGTATTTCTGTGCAATTTTAAACGATGAGAAGATTACCGCAATTACAAAAATATTATCAACACTTAATGATAATTCTATCAAATAGCCTGTGATGAATTTTAATGAAGCCTCAGTTTGCGACAAGTTTGTAGGGTTTTCAATATATAAAGTACCGTACAACCAATAAATTACACCCGAAAACAAAAACGAAACCGTTACCCAAATAACTGTCCATTTTGTAGCTTCTCTAGTGTTTATGATATGTGGGTTTTTATTAAAAACGCCCAAATCTAGAGCTAAAATTGTTAAAATTAGTGCGAAAAAAATTGTCCAAACCATTTGAAATATAAATTTAAGAATTAATTATTTTTAAAATTGAAGTTGTTTTTTTAATTACAAAGATAGGTCATTAAGTTATTGTTTAAAATCGTAAAAAGTGGTTTTTATATTATTTATGTGGTGGATTATAAATACAAATTATCTAAACTCTTTTTTTATTCTATCAATATCTCTTTTAGTGTCTTGTTCTTTGAGGGATTCTCTTTTGTCATAGGTTTTTTTACCACGGCAAAGTGCAATATCTAATTTTGCTAATCCCTTTTCGGTGGTGTGCAGTTTTAGGGGTACTATTGTTAATCCTTTTGCTTGAACACTTTTTGCTAAACCTTTTAATTCTCGTTTGTTTAGTAATAATTTTCTTTCGCTACGAGCTTTGTGATTAAATTGATTACCAAAAGTATACTCTTCAATATAGGTGTTTATTGCAAATAATTCATTGTTGCTAAATTCACAGAAACTTTCGGTTATATTTGCTTTTCCAAGTCTAATCGACTTTATTTCAGTCCCTGCCAAAACAATTCCAGCAGTATAAGTTTCGATAATTTCATAATCAAAACGGACTCTTTTATTAAATATATTTACAGTTTTTAACATAGGACAAAGATAAACTAAAATTTATTTTTTTATAAAAAAAAGACGAAAATAGCTATAGGTGGGTTCTATAAATTAGTTTTTTTTGTAAATCTATTTTTTTTACTGATGCTCTTTTTGTTTTATTTTACTTCACTTTGTGTTTATTTGTC
>DYPB01000299.1 GCA_020720185.1 Flavobacterium psychrophilum
AATGGTAAACAGGTCGCATTTTTACATCGTGTTTGCTGATTCTGAATGTTTCTTCAACTTGCCAAAGTCCTGAATAATGAGTAATTTGCTCTAAGGCACTCAAATTTTTTGTGTTGCTTATTATACCTTTCAAGCCATCCCGGTTTTCGGCTTCTTTAAGTTTGTTTTCGTCGAGTTTCAGGTCAGCGTCTCCATCTACACGAATAAATTTTTTGTATCCGAAATTGCTTAATAATCCTTTGGGATTTTTTGACTTTTTTAGTTTTTGGTTCAATTTAAAAGTGTTGGCATTTAACGTTAAAAGTGTTTAATTGAACAAGTTTATTTCTGTTTCACACAGCGTATAATGTGAATGTATTGAAAACGTTGCGGGGCTTCACAAATGTTAATGTTTGCACCAAAGTTGAAAGTTTGCAATTTCGTTTCATTAATGCACTGCCCGGCAATGTTTTTCAATACAATGTTACCCACATTATTTTTTATTAAATCGTTCAAAATATTCGTCAATTTCTTTTCTCATTTCTATTCCAACTCTCTCAAAACAACCAAGTAAGTCATTATACGCTCCTTCTCCGCCTAAAAAATCCCAGAATTCAGCAGCGACTTTCAACTCGTTTTCTAAATCAAGCATACCTGCCATTGTCCAACGACTATAAGGTTTTGGTTCATAAGGATTGTATGGAATTGCAATTATCGTATTTACTTTTGTTTTTGGATTTTCGGCTAAAACTACTGCTGTCCATTCTAATAAAGTTCGTTTAAATTCTTTAAATCCGCCTTTATTTGGTTTTGCTGTTTTTATGTCGAAAAGAAATATTTCATCGTTATCATTTTTAAGATAAACATCTACCATTGTTGGTTTTACAGTTCTCATTTCACCTTTTTGACAAACTGCTCTAATAATTTCAATCTCTTTCGTTTTGTTCGGTTTTATGTTCGCTGCTGTCAATTCGTCCATAATTTTTTGGATTTCAAATTGTGCTGCTGTACTCATTTTTGTTCCGGATTTCACTTGCTTTTGTGCAATTTTAAATCTTGATGATGCCAAAGCAACTGCAACAGGTTCAAAAATTGTTGTACCGAAATTTGTATTTAGTGAATGTATGAAAGCGTACAAAGCCAAACGATCTTTACCTAATAATCTTGTATGAAAAGGCATTACAGCAGGTTCTGGATTGTATGTTTCAAATCTGTTTCTTAGACTTGTTCTGATAGTTTGTTCAACTAATTCTATTTGTTGTTTTGATAAAGACATTATTTCTTATTTTTTAATTCGTTTAAAGCGTATTCAATTGCATCTGACCATATAGTACCAAAAAACTCACCTATTTTCTCTTCAATATATTCCAAATCAGAATATTCAAAAGAAATACCTGTTGTTTCTGAAATATTTTCAACATCATCTGTTGTAATTGCATAAAGAATTTTATTTTCTTCCATTTTATTTTGATTTTATATGAAATATAATTTCCGAATAAGCTCCTTTGTCTTTTTCTGTTCTATTTAAAACAGGTCTTTT
>DYPB01000300.1 GCA_020720185.1 Flavobacterium psychrophilum
CGTTATGCAAAATAAATATTAACGATTAACGAATTGATTATGATTAATACACAGAAAATTTTACAGGAAATTCAGGGAAAACCTGGATTAATTTACACCAATATTGAAATTGAAAAACTTTCAGAACTGAAAGAAAAAGTTAAAATATTTTATCCAAGAAATGAAACGGATAAAAAAAAACAAACAAAATTAATATCAGATATTGAAAATTTACAGAAATTAATCAAGAATTATTTTGATGAAATAGAAAGTATCACAATGACAGAAAATCCTGAAATTTCAAAAGATCAACTTTCCGATTTACAAAATTCTTTCAAACAAATTAGAAATACAGAAAAGCAAATTGATGAAAGATTTTACAAATTGACTGACAAATATGAATAGTTCCAAAAATTCTAACAATTTAAAATACAATATATGAGTAAAATATCTCTTTTTACAGATTATCATCAGACAGAAAATACATTAACAAATCATTGCGGATTAATTCTAAAACTTTTATACGAAGAAAATCCAAAAAGTTTTGAAGAAGTAGTTACTAACCTGATAAATACGGATAAACCGTTTGAAGTTCGTCCTACATTTGAACAACAACGTAAATTAAGTAAAAGTGTAACCGATTTGATAATAAAACAACCTTCATTTTCGATACTAATTGAAACAAAACGATTTGATTGGTTTCATAAAGGTCAGATAGATAGGCATATTGAAGGATTTGATAATAAAACAGATTATAAAATTTTGTTTCTATTATCCAATTTTGAAGAAGATAATTTTGAAGATAAATTTGCAGAACAGATAGAAGAAGCCAAAAAAACTGAAATAAATGTAATACTTCAACCTTTAAGTTTTGAAAAATTAGTATACGAATTGGAAAAATCAGAACATTCTGAAAATTTTGGTAGATTTTTAGCAGAATTTAAAGATTATTTGGATAAAAAAGGAATGTTCCCAAAATGGAAATATTTACTTGATGTAGTAAATTGTGCGAGCACAATTCACGAAGTAAAGGAACAAAATGTTTTTATGTGTCCGAATACGGGCGGAGTTTACAGTCATAAACGCGCTAAATACTTTGGCGGTTATAAATATAAAAATGTAGAATATATACATGAAATTAAAGCCGTCGTAATTGTTGAGAAAGATATGGACGAAGCAACAGTTTTGATGAATAATTTTGACCTTGACCCCAATGATTTAATAAATGAAGCAAAACAAAAAATTAATATATGGGATTATCGTAAAAACGAGATAAAACAACGTAGTTTACAAGTATTTTTATTACAAAATCCTTTTTTGGCAAATTTTAGAAAAAGTTCATCAGGTGGAATGTATAGCAATAAAAAATATTTCTTTGATATTGCTAAAAAATTAAACGCTAAAAATTCCAAAGAATTAGCAGAACAATTACGCGATAAAAATTGGGAAGACGTTGAATAAAAGAAATTTGCATAACATATGGTAGCCGATAATTGCCGGCTTTCGTGCCAACTTGATACTTTGGTGCTTTTAACGAA
>DYPB01000301.1 GCA_020720185.1 Flavobacterium psychrophilum
CCAATTTACTGATATTTTCCCACTTTTAAAATAGGTACTTTACAGGGCGCTTACAATGATACCATTATGGTAAGCAATGTAAGTAAAGTTATAGCAACGTTCCCTACAAACTATACAAATGGATTTTTTGAAAAAATTAAAGAATTATCGAACAGCAGAAATAAAGCAATTTGGGAAAAGACTGAAAAGAAAGCCAAAGAAATTGAAAAAACAATAGTCCAAAATATTAAAATTACTGTATTGAAAGAAAACAAACCTTTATCAAAAGCAACTGTTTCATTTACTACTGACTCAACATATTCAACAGTAACAAATGATTTGGGACAAGCATTTTTTAAAGTACGAAATATAAAAGTGGGTTATTTATATACAATTTACGTTAATGGTCAATCCTTTACCGAACCGCTTAATCCTGATATGCAATTAAAATTTAAATAACATGAGAACAATTTATACTCTATTTCTAATATTATTTTCGCAAACATTACTTATTGCGCAAGTGAGACAGGTTTCTGGTTTTATTATTAATACGAAAACCGGTGAAGGTATTCCTTTTGCAAGTATTTCATTTCTTTATCCTTCTAATATCCAAACTGTCAATTCAGAAAATGAAGGACGATTTAAAGCAGATAATTTTCCAATTTCTGAAAAGTTATGTCAATTAAAAATTGAACATCCTGATTTTAAAACTGAAATTACAACAAATCTTAATATTGGAACCAATGGAAATATAGCTACTATTAAAATGACACCAAAAATAGAAAGTGTTGGTGTAAGTTTTATTGTGGTTGGAGATGATAACCAAGCAATAAAAAATGCATATTTAAAATCAGGTAAAAATGGTGAAATTGATATTCCAATTCCAACAGACGGGCGTATTTTTTACAAAATAGAGAATGATTTTATAGGTAACGATATAATTTTTCAAGTTTTTACAAAAGATGATAAGTATTTTGATTTTATAGATACAATCAAAATAAAAGGATTTCATATTAGAGCTATTACATTAAAAAAAAAAGTAGTAATTGAGACGAAAGATTTAAAAACAAACAATGAAAATTTAACAAATCCAGAAGAAATAATCATAAATGTTGGTAGAGATGAATATTATAGTTTAACTCAGTCCCAAAAGAAGGCTGTTAAGGAAACTAAATTAATTATGAAAAATATTGCAATAGCAGAATATGAAACGGAAAAATCAGATTTCACGGAAGTTTATAAATTAATTAAGGGAAGTGATATATTATCATTTATGTATGAAGAATCAAAAGTAAATTTCATTTCAGAAAAAATAGTTCAACGCAATGAAACTGATAGTTTGAAAATTAGCATTTTAGTTAATTTTATTGATGAGTTAAAAAGTAATCCTATTTTAAAAAGTAATCCAGAGAGTAAAATCAAGTATGATGATTTAAAAAATGCGGTAATTAAAGAATTAACAAAAACTATTGATTTATACCTAAATTGAGCGATTTAATTTTATGTTGATTGAATTTAGGCCATTAAAA
>DYPB01000302.1 GCA_020720185.1 Flavobacterium psychrophilum
TTTCTCGCTCCTGTGCTTCGTATCGCTCTGTTTTTTGGCGTTCCTGTTCGGCTTCCCACGCTCGGGCTTCTATCCTGCTGGCTTCGTTTTTTTGCTCTTGGTACTCTTTGCCAGTGGGTACGTCGTGTTTTAATCGTGTAGCGTTTGGAATAGTATCAATATTGATTAATACCTTGCGAGCATCGGTAACATCTTTTTTGTTCTGCCATGATTTTGTTTTGCCTTGGCGGTAGCGTTTGCAACCCACTATTATTGTATTAATGGGCAAGCCGTATTTTTCAACTAAAATTTGTATTTCTAAATACATATTAATTTTCGTTAATTAATTCGTTGGCTTCGGATATAATTTTATTTGCGACTGGCATTATTAGTTTAATAATTCGTGAAGACGGTTTGTGTTTTATTTGAAAGAAGTCAGAAACCGTATTAAACCTTAATCCCGTTACTCTTGAAATTTCGGCGTATGAACCGTAAGGTAATTTTTTACTTAATTCATTTATTTTTTCGTTAATTTGCATAAAAATTACAGTTTTATATTTAATAGCACACCGCAAAGATATAAAAATATTTACATTAATTACATTTTTACATATAATTTTACACAAAATGAATAAATACAATTTAGAATTTAGACAGATACGTGAAAGTCAAAGACTTACACAAAATGAATTTGCTCAAAAACTTGGCATTAGCGTAAGTATTATTGCTAAAATCGAAAGTGGTCAAACACATATTTCAAATAAAATAGCAGAAAAAGTAGTAAATACATACCCTGAATTAACTATTAAGTTAAAAGATTTTACAGACCAAAAATCCGTTCTATCAAATACTGGTTTTATAAATAATGTAAAACATTTTCTTGCTCCAAAAACGCCTAACTCGTATGTATGGAAAGGGAAAACTTATGAAACAGACGAGGAACTTTTAGAGTTTTCAATTCTCATTACAAACGAAATATCAAGCACAATAGACAAAACACTTAAAATAATTCATTTTTCGCATTTAGCTGATTGTCCTATTTTTTTAAGCGAGGAAGATGTTGATTTATTTAACACTTTAAAGTCCAAAGATTTTTTAAATAAAGCCGTTTTAGATATGAGTAAAGAAAATAGAAATTTATTTTATAGCGAACTAATAGAAAATTCATTTTTAAAAAATACTATTTCTAAAAATTTATTATCTAAATATTTTGATATGTTTTATAATTCAATTTGTTTAAAAAATAAAGATGCTACGGTAATTTTAGACCCTAAACTATTTATGAAAAAAGAATAGTTTTTATGTACACCTAATTTTACATCTTTTTGTACATCTAATTATATTTTTTACATTATTATATGTATTTTTTTATTTTTCATTACATTTGTTGAGTGAAAGACAAAAGTACAAAGAGCGTTGGTATTCAAAGAAACAAGTTGTTACGGTACAAAGCCATACAAGATGCATATTTGGAGCATTATAGAGAGGATATACCACTAACAGTAATACACCGAAAGTATATTTATC
>DYPB01000303.1 GCA_020720185.1 Flavobacterium psychrophilum
ATATCTATGATTTTTGTGATTTCCCTGCTTCAATATGTTTTTAATGTTAAACTTTGATTGATTTCTTTGGAGAATGTTATTCCAAAAAATGTGTAGCGCTATGGATGATAGTTTATTATGCCTATTTTTTTATTAGTTTTAAAATGACGTGCCCAATTCCTTTGATAACGTGATGAGACATGCGCTATTAAGATAAATAAAAATAATAAATAAAAATAATACCATTCAATGAAAGACATCAAAAATCAACACAACTCAAATCAAACCAAAGTCATTATTACTTTTCATTTTTTGGCTATTCTTTCACCTCAATAAGAATGCTCTGTCCAAGGCTAACCTCAGTGGGGTACACTTGCCCCTGTCAATGTCCAGGAGGATATTACAACCAATAAGACTTTGACCAGTATAATTGTGTGAGTTGTCCTCCATTGCCTGTCTGGGCTTGGATTTTAATAGGAATCGGAATCTTTTTAGCAATTATCGGCGCAATAGCAACAATCCTGAAAAAATGCAAAAAGGACAATAAAAAATAATAATCTGCAATTAGTTTAATTGGTCAGGCAAAATGATGGTTTATTTATTTAAAAATGACTGATTTTAGCGATTTGATTAAATCTGGAGGCTGTATTTGCATCAATTCTTCTTTTATTTTAGTATTTTTTGTTTCCATTTTCACAAATGAATGTACTATTTATTTTTAAAAAATACTTTAATTAAATTGATTGATTTTTATGTAAATCATTTTCTTAAAATGCGGTTGATCATTATTTGGACCAAAGTCTCAGCTCTTTCTGGAAGAAATATGATGAAAATGATTGTAATGCAGCAAAATCCAACTATCAGCCTAGCAATATGCAGACTTTGAAGGAATGGTAAAAATAAAAGAAAGAAAAAGAGATGAAAAATAGATCCTAACAGTAGCCTAGATGACTGATTTTTCAAAAGAGGAAAAAGGGCTTTTAAAGTTTCGAAAATGCGGTGTTTGGATGACAAGGAACAAACCTAACAAATCAAATAAAAATGATTGCTTTTGCCTTTTTTATGAATAAAATCATAATTTGTGAGAGTTTTTATCATAATATTGTGGATGAATTTTGGTTGAAAATTATTTTTTCTCACAATTTATATATTTAAGCCATTTTTTCTTATAATTTGCCACTTAAAAAAATAGAAACAAATTTTATTGATCGATAAACCAAGACTACTGGGGCGAAACCAGTGGAGAAACGAGAGGAGTGAGTGCAGACTAGCAGATGTGCTGGCTAGGTCCATTCTTCCTCTTGTAACTTCTCGGATAATAACAGCTGCTCAAAAACAGCTTTAGTCTATTAACCATGATGCTGAAGCGTAATGACTGAAGAGCAGGATCATTTAACTTTATCATCTGGTCACTGGATAATTTTGATGTCCAGTCATTTGGACAAAATTAAAATCATATCGGTCGATAGATTACAAACCCAGCCAATCGCATCAGATTGCCGCCAGCTCAGACACCTTCGGGTT
>DYPB01000304.1 GCA_020720185.1 Flavobacterium psychrophilum
TTTGTTCATCTTTTTTTGGGTATTGAGTAGTGGGTAGTGAGTATTGAGACTTGTAAATCTATTTTCCGCAGCATTGTTTATATTTTTTTCCGCTTCCGCACGGACACGGTTCATTTCGTCCGACTTTTTTTTCAAAAGGATTGTACGTTGTTTTGGATTTATTGTTTTCTGAAAAAAGGTAATCGTTTTTACTGCCGCGAATAATGTATTCTGAAAGCTCGCCGATTGTGCTTAATTCTCCTGCAATTTCTCCCTTCAATTTAGAAAAATCAAGATGTTTCATGGTATAACTTTTCAGGAATATTTTTTCTTCTTCGTTGCATTCGAGTTCCGAAACACTGTCGGGTTTTGTCCATTGATGCACAAAATTGTAATTCCACAAGCTACTCAAAGATATGGCGATGTATCTGCCTTTTAAAATTTTGGAGGTTTCTTTAAAACTATCATAGAGTGATTGTTCGATAAGATTGATAGATTTTAAAAAATCGTAAATATAAACACTGCCCCAAAGCAAGGCAAACGTTTCTGCTCTATTATCAATAAAATAATCACCGGCTAAATAATTTAAGTAATTGTCGAAATCCCTGCGGGGTATTTTAAAAAAAACATTAGGAGGCAGTTGTTTCGAATCCGCTTGTTTTTCCCAAAAATATAACATTCTACGCCAAAAAACGGAGCTTAACACAAACGAGAACCCGCTGTTTTTCATTTCTTTAATAAAGATCCTTTCGATAAATATCAAAGTGTTTTGTCTGTCCCGAATAAACATATCGGTTGTAATCCCGTGTTCTGATGGATTTGTAAAAAGTCCGTTTTCGATAGGGTAATCATCGAAATTAAATTTATACGGTTTCAGCGATTCAAAAAATTCGGAACGGTTGAAATTGGCTGCACTATCCGCCTGATTATAAAAATGTTCGAGATTTATATTCAACTTCGGCATCGCTAATTCAAATTCTGAACCGGGTATTACTTTGGGTGAATCTTCAACAATATCATACGTTCGTGTAATTGCTTCATCTACAAGTTTGACATGTTGATAAAAAATGAGTTTATTTAAAGCAGTCAGAAATTTATCATAATCGGCAACCGGATTTTTGACAAAATTCTCAAATGCTTTTGCAGCTTCCGCTCCGTTTTTGTGGAAACAATGGAAATCTACTAAAAAATCGTCGAAATATTGAAAAATGCCCTGATACAAATCGGGGTGTTTTTTTTGAATGAGGTCTGAAAATTTCAAAACTTTTTCAAATTCTTTTGCGGTTTCGTGGTGTCCGCGCATTTCCAGAATAACTTCATTTACATCATATTCTTCGACAAATTCTGTTGGTAATTCATTCGAAAAAAAATCATAAATGATGTCGTATTTATGTAAAATATCTTTTTTGTTGGTATAAATGCTCCAAAATTCTTTTGTTGTCATTGTTTGAGAAATATTTGAGTTAATAAATGGAGTTAATACTATTTTTAATAACCTGTGAGTTTGCAAAAATATAAAT
>DYPB01000088.1 GCA_020720185.1 Flavobacterium psychrophilum
TGAATGTTGTATGAGGTTATGGCTATTGATAATATTCCGAAGCATAGAATAATTTTTAAAATATTGCTCAAATGTTTAAATTCTGATTGGTGTTTGGCTTCAAAAATTTTAATACTAAAATAAATTATAGGTGATACTATAAATAATATCGAATATAAAGTGCTTATTATTAGATGGTTTAAAAAATAATATTGATAAATATAATAACATAAATATAAAATAAAAACAATGCCGAGTGCAAATACTATTTTTGTGGTTCGACTAATTCCTATTGCAATCGGCAGGGTGTTCATTCCTTGATTGTAATCGCCATTAATATCTTCTAAATCTTTTACAATCTCTCTTATAAAATTAATAATAAATGCAAAAATAGCATAGTCTAAAAGTATTGTAAAAATTAAACCCATTTCGGCTCTATTGCCCTCATAAGTTACAGGCAATAAATCGAATAACGCTATAATCAAAACGCTGAAAGAAAGTAACAATGCCACTATAATATTTCCTATTAATAGACTTTGTTTTAAACTATTAGCATATAAATAAAGTAATGCTGCAGTAATAATAAAAGCTCCTGCAAAACTGTTTAGTCCTATGGCATTGGATAAATAAAACCCTATTAAAACCCCAACAACGGTAAATCCAAAATATAAATTATAAGCTATATCTTCAGAAATTGAGGTGCCAACTACCACTCTTTTTGGTTTGTTCTCTATGTCGGTTTCTACATCAAATATATCGTTAATAATGTAGCCACCAGCAGCAATACAAATCGTTGATACTACCAATAGTATAAACTGAAAATTGGTTAAAGCAAGAAAAATATGCTGTTGTTTTAAAAAACCATATCGAACCATAAACTGCATAAATCCCAGCATTAATAAATTTTGATATCGAATGAGTTTTAGGTATTTCATAATTTAGTCAAAAGTTGAAAGACTTAAATCTATTTTTAATTTTTAATTCGTAATTTTTAATTATTTTAATCGTGTTTTCCGTTGTAATACAAATGCCATTTATCTTGCACTTTCATCACCTGTTCTATTACATCTCGAACGGCTCCTTTGCCACCATTTTTATGCGATATATATTTAGAGACTGCCTTAATTTCAGGCGTAGCATCCTGCGGACAAGTAGGTAGTCCTACTAATTTCATTACATGATAATCTGGAATATCATCGCCCATATACAAAACATTTTTGGGATTAATGTTGTATAATTCGGTATATTCCTTAAAGCTTTCGACCTTATTTGGCGAAGCTAAATGAATATCGGTAATACCTAAATTTCGAAGACGAACCCGAACGCCCTCATTATTGCCCCCCGAAATAATACAAACATTATAACCGCTTTCTAAAGCTGCTTTCATAGCAAAACCGTCTCTAATACTCATCACCCGTAGCATCTCGCCTGTTGGAGTAATATGCACCGAACTATCGGTTAAAACACCATCAATATCAAAAATAAAAGTGCTAATTTGGTTCATAATTTCTTTATAACTTTTTGTCATTTTGTTGAATTGAGTGGGTTAAAATTTTATAAATTTCTTTTTGATTATCGTTTGATAAAAAATCAAGCTGACTGTTAATTACCGTGCTATCGTTTCTTTTTGCAGGACCTGTTTGAGCATCTTTAGGTAAAATTGTTGTTATTTTATGAGCAGTTTCTAAAATTAATGGTTTCAGAATATCAAAATCAACCTCATTTTGATTACAAATATCATTTCCAATCTTGTACAAATGATTCACAAAGTTATTCACAAAAACTGCCGATATATGCAAAGACTTTCGTTGTTTCGAATTAATTTTATATACTTTTTTTGATAGTAATTCGGCTAGATTTTTCAAAATCAAATAATCATTCTCGTTATTAGCTTCAATACAAATAGGAATTTCAGAAAATGATACGGCTCTATTTTTAGTAAAACTTTGCAACGGATAGAAAACGCCTTTTCGGTTTTTGTTATTCAAAACATCAATAGAAACCCCTCCTGAAGTATGCACCACTAATTTATCAGTAAACAAAATTTGATTAGAAACCCAATCAATAACATCGTCAGAAACTGCAATAATAAACAAATCGACGGTCAATAAATCATTAAAATCAGATACTATTTTAGTACTTTCTATCAAATGATTGATACTGTTTTTATCTCTCGCAAAAACATTAACTATCTTAATACCAATAATATCCTGAAAAGCCACCAATAAATGTTGTGCCACATTTCCAGATCCTATTATTGTTAATTTTATCATTTGGCTAAAATAATAAAAAATTAGGATTAATAAAACAATTTTGGGTTTATTAAATGTATATCTTCCTGATGTACAACACCTATTCTTGCGGTAATATCTCCATGGTTCAGTTTCAACACATTGTTGATATTAGTTAGAACGATTCCTTGCTTACTTTTGTAATTCCTAAAAAACAAAAAAAATGAAGCAAGAAAACCATTCCATCACAAAGACAAATGTACACTATCGTACATTAATACACAACATTAATTTTGGTTTATAACAAACAGATTAATCTGAAATACAAATAATTACAAGCAATTTTAGACACAAAAAAATCCATCGAATTAAAGCTCAAATTATCAAAAAAATCAAATAAAAGAAGGATTTATAACAGGTATTTAATCCTTATATTTTCTATAAAAAATCCGCTATTTTTAAATTAATTAACAGTATCTTAATATTTAATTGGTTATAAAAAACTAAAAAAAGCATCTTTTTTTTTATATTAATCTAAAAAAAAACATCTTTTTTTTATTAATCTAAAAAAAAGATGTACTTTGCACCCGTAAATTTTTAAAAATATAAAAAAAATGAAACATTATTTATTTATCTTATCATTGGTTTTCTGTAGCATTTCGTTTGCTCAAAACACAGTGTCTGGAACCATTAAAGACGACAACGGTCAAGGAGTGCCAGGTACAAACATTAAAGTTATTGGAACTTCAACAGGAGCAGTTTCTGATATTGATGGAAATTTTTCATTAAAAATATCAAAAGCATTTCCGTTTAAAATTGAAGTATCAAATGTAGGTTATGCTACTCAAACAGTATCAGTTACCTCAAAAGATCAAAAAATTACAGTAAAACTATCTTCAAGAGAGAATCAATTGGACGATGTTGTTGTTTCTGCATCAAGAACACCAGAGCGAATCAAAGAATCGCCAGTTACGATTGAAAGAATGACAGTTAAAGACATTAAAAGAACAGCTGCACCAACATTTTATGATGGTTTAGAAAACTTGAAAGAAGTTCAGATGAACACCAGTTCAATGTCATTCAAATCTATCAACACTCGTGGTTTTGCAACTGTTGCAAACACAAGATTTATGCAATTAGTAGATGGTATGGATAATTCATCACCATTATTGAACTTCGTTTTGGGTAACTTAATCGGAGTTTCTGAAATTGATGTTCAAAGTGTAGAATTATTGCCAGGAGCATCTTCAGCCTTATATGGTGCAAATGCTTTTAATGGAATTTTATTCATGACAAGTCAATCTCCATTTGAAAAACAAGGAATTACAGCCTATGCAAAATATGGTCAAACCAGCCAAAAAGCGGCAGGATCAAACGACTTTTACGATTATGGTGTAAGAGCAGCAAAAGCATTTTCGCCTCATTTTGCTGCCAAAGCTAACTTTACCTTTATGAAAGGAACAGATTGGTATGCAGCAAACTATGATGATAAAACCGTAGCAGGTAGAACTAGAAGCCATCAAAACTACGATGGGATGAATGTTTATGGTGATGAGATTTCTACAAACATAAAATCAGTAGGACAGTCTCTTGTCGCATTAGGATTATTACCAGCTGGATTAGCGGCAAATCTTCCGAATGAAAATGTATCGAGAACAGGATATAACGAAACTGATTTGACAGAAAGTAATGTAATGAATGCAAAAATTGATTTCTCTTTACACACTAGACCACTCGGAAATGATAAATTAGAGGTTATTTGGCAGTCTAAATTTGGTTTTGGAAATTCAGTATATCAAGGTGGAAATCGTTATAATTTGAATAACTTTTTTATGCAACAACATAAATTAGAATTTAAAGGGAAAAACTTCTTTTTAAGAGGATATACTACAACTGAAGATGGTGGTCGTTCTTACGATATGGGTTTCACAGGCTGGAATATTAACCGACAATGGAAACCAGATGCTACTTGGTTTGGACAATATGCTGGTGCGTTTGCTCAAGCAGCCTTTGGTTTAATCCCAGGAGTAGGTACAACGCCAACCGAAGCACACGCATTTGCAAGAAAAACAGCAGATACTGGAAGATTAATTCCAGGAACAGCTGAGTTTAAAACAGCTTTTGCAAAAGTAACAGCTGAGGCTGATATTTTGTCGGGTTCAAAATTAGTAGATAATTCTAGAATTTATCATTCAGACCTTAATTATAACTTTAAAGATTTAACCGATGTAGCTGAAATTCAAGTTGGTGGATCATACAGATTATATAGCCTAAATTCTCACGGTAGAATTTATACGGATAAAGAAAGCACAATTGATTATAACGAATATGGTGCTTATACACAAGTTCAGAAAAAATTAATGGAAGACAGATTGAAATTAACAGGTTCTATCCGTTATGACAAAGCACAAAACTTTGCAGGAAATTATTCTCCAAGAATATCAGCAGTTTATAGTGCTGGGGATAGTAAAAACCATACTTTCCGTGGATCTTTCCAAACAGGTTTCAGAAACCCATCAACACAAGATCAATACATTGGATTTAATGTTGGGCCAGCAGTATTGTTAGGTTCTGCACCTGACAATTTAGAAAGATATCAAGAAATCGTAAGTGTAGCTACAGCAACAGGACAAGCCTATGCAGGTGGAATAACTAAAACAATTACCGGAACAAACGCTTATTATAATTCATATACAGCAGCCTCTGTTACTGCATTTGCTGCATTTGCTGCCGCAAACCCAGGAAATACTCCAGGTGCAGCCGCTTTATTAAGAAAATCAAATGCTGAATTGGTAAAACCAGAAACTGTAAAAGCAATGGAATTAGGATACCGAGGTACTGTTAAAGGTTTTTCAATAGATTTGAACGGATACTATAATGTTTACAATGACTTTATCGGAAACTTAAATGTTGTTGCACCAGTTTATGGTACAGCAAGTAATACATTTGATTTTGCACAAGGAGCACCAACATATATAACAAATCCAGCAGTTCAATCATTACACGCATTAGGAAATGGAAACATAAGAGTTTTCCAATTATATACTAATACTAATATTGAAATAAAGTCTATTGGTTTTGGAGCAGGAATCTCTAAAAAAGTTTATGGAGATTTTGAAGTATCTGCAAACTATAACTATGCACAATTTGATTTTGATCAAGCAGCAGATCCAAGTTTTGAAGCAGGTTTTAATACACCAAAACACAGAGTAAAAGCAACATTAAGCAACGATAAATTATTTGAAAAATTAGGAGCTTCGGTTAGTGGTCGTTGGAATGACAAATACAGATATGAATCAAATTTTGCCGATGGAGATATTGCTGAAGCTACAGTTATTGATGTACAAGCTAATTATGCTATGCCAAATTGGAAATCAATTTTAAAAATTGGTGCTACTAATATAGGAGGAAAAGAATACGGACAAGTATTAGGTGCTGGTTTAATCGGGCAACAATATTTTGTTTCTTGGACAATTACACCATAATAAATTAAATTTTTAAAGAAAATGTGCTACGGTGCATCTTCTTAATCATAATAAATAACATCTAAAAAATATAAAAATGATAAAAAATATAAAAATGCTATTTTTGGTTTCATTAACCACCGTAGCGTGTAGTACAAATGATGACGATGCTGTTGTAAACAACTCGTCAGACGGTTTGCCATTAACGGCAGGTTCAGCAAATTTTTCAAAATATGTAGCATTAGGAGATTCTTTTGCAGCAGGATTTAGTGATAATGCACTTTTTATAGAATCACAAAAAACTTCTTATCCAAATATAATAGCACAACAATTCGCAACTGTTGGTGGCGGAGCGTTTACAAACCCATTTATGTCAGATAATAACGGAGGATTTGCTGGAAGTTCAATGCATTTTCCAAGATTATATTTTACAGGTGTTGCAACTGCACCAATAGCAATGGTTCCAAATGCCTCAACCACAGTACAGACAGCAAAATTATCTGGATTTTTTAACAATATGGGAGTACCAGGAGCAAAAGTTGGTGATTTAGATTTTCCTGGTTACGGAAGTCCAATAGGAAACCCATATTTTGCAAGATTTTCATCTACTGCAACGGCAACAATAGTTGATGATGCAGTAGCACAAAACCCAACATTCTTTTCTTTATTTATAGGTGGAAACGATGTTTTAGGGTATGCAACAGCAGGAGGAACAGGAGCAGTTCCAACTACACCAGCTAATTTTGATACTAAATATGCTGGATTAATTAATAAATTGACAGCAGGAGGAAGAAAAGGCGTAGTTGGAAATTTACCTTATGTAAATACATTACCATTCTTTACCACAGTTCCTTATAACCCAATCCCTTTAGATGCAACTCAAGTAGGACAGTTAATGAGTATGAGTGCCTATGGAGCATATAATGCAGGAGTAGCAGCCTCTCCTTTATCAGCGACTGAAAAAACAAAAAGAACAATTAATTTTGTTGTAGGTTCTAATAATGCACCAGTAATTGTTGATGAGTATTTAACTGATTTAAGTGGTTTTGGATTACCATCGTACAGACAAGCAACAGCAGCAGATTTTATAGTATTAAGTGCAGGCGGAGCTTCAACTCAAGCACAACTTCAATCAGGTGGAGGAACTGTAACACCTTTGGCTGATAAATGGGTACTGTCATCAGACGAAGCAAATGAAATTAAAGTAGCAACCGATGCTTATAATGTTACTATTGAAACTACGGCTACAGCAAAAGGTTTAGCCTTTGTAGATACAAAATCAATAATGAATCAGTTATCCACAACGGCAGGTATCACCGCAAACGGATATACAATAACATCAGCATTCATTTTTGGAGGGGCTTTTTCATTAGACGGCGTACATCCATCTCCAAGAGGATACGCTTTAATAGCAAATAGCTTTTTGAAAGCAATTAACACAAAATATGGTTCAAATATCGCTCCTGTAAGTTTTGCAGATTACAGAATATTATTTCCAAAAGTTATTTTATAAAAGGCTGTTTTTTTTAGAAAGCCAATATTTTTTTAACCTAACCAAAAAAATGCAACAATCAATAATTGTTGCATTTTTTTATAGTAAATTTTTGTTATTAATGACACCAATTATATTTCAATGTCGTTCAGTTAGGGATTATTATATTCAATTGTAATTCATTACATCCACTTTTTGGGTTTTCAATTTAGAGGTGTTGCTCTATCCTGTCTTCTATTTTCAATGGTTTTTGCAACTATACTCTCAAATGCTTCTAATCCTTTGTGCAATTCGTCTTATAAAGACTGGAATTAATATTTCTTTTGTCATTGCACCACCTTAACCCAAATTACACATTAGACTCTGCCTTGAGAACTAAAAAGACAAGATTAAAAATCGTTCAAGGACTTTTTTAGTTTTTTCCAAACATTTGCATCTCCGAAACTGTAATTTCTGTCGCATATTGTTTATTGCCATTCTTATCTTCATAATTTCTGTAAGATAATCTACCTACTACTCCAATTTCTTTACCTTTAGTTACATATTTTTCAATAATTTCAGCCGTTTTTCCCCATGCCGTTACTCGATGCCATTGTGTATCTGTTATTTTTTCACCTTTGTCGTTAAAGTAAGTTTCGTTCGTAGCGATAGATAAATTAACTAGTTTTTTACCGCTTTCTAATGTTTTAATTTCAGGGTCGTTACCTACATGACCAATTAGTTGTACGCTGTTTTTCATTGCATTCATAATTTTAGAATTTTAATGGTTTATAAAAATGATTTTGTTTAATGCCGAAAAAATGATTTTGTTTCGACAGTGCAAAGATGTTGTGGGTTTCTTATCATATTCGGTATTTATACATTTAATTTCGGTTGTAAATGTTTGTTGTCGTTTGTTGTTGAATTTTAATTTTGTAGTTTTGCAAATATAATTAAA
>DYPB01000089.1 GCA_020720185.1 Flavobacterium psychrophilum
TTTACCTCTTTGACTTAAAATTTTAGGTAGGTTAGCCTAAAATTTTACCTCTTTGACTTAAAATTTTAGGTAGGTTAGCCTAAAATTTTACCTCTTTGACTTAAAATTTTAATATTTTTACCAAATGTTTATTGATACAACCCAAAATTTTAGGTTATTTGGAAGAATTTTTCATTTCAAAATCGAAGAGATCTTACTTTTCCTAAAAAAAAGTTAAACTTTGTTAATGCCGTGTTAAAGCATTTTTTTGGAAATAATATTTTTATAATTTTGTGCTGTATAACTTTTAAAAATTATAATTATGAAAAAGATTTCAGGTTTATTTTTACTTTCATTATTAAGCGGTTCAATAACACTTGGTGCATATAAGTTATTGTTTGAAGGTTCCAAAAACGGCAATTCTATCGTATCATTAGCACCACAAAATTATAACAAAACAATAGGACTTGGTGCAGAAAATGTAGATTTTACTACCGCTGCCGATAAGGCTGTACACACCGTTGTACATGTTAAAAATGTTTCGAGAGTAAGTGTTTCTAATCCTATAATGGAGTTTTTTTATGGCAGTAGAGGCGGACAAATGCAAGAGCAGGTAGGCACCGGAAGTGGAGTTATTATTTCCGAAGATGGCTATATTGTTACTAATAATCATGTGATTAAAGACGCTGATGATATTGAAATTACACTCAATAACAAAAAATCATATAAAGCAAAATTAATAGGAACTGATTCAAAAATGGATATTGCTTTACTGAAAATTGATGCCGATGAGAAATTAGCCTATTCAACATTTTCAGATTCAGATAATGTAAAAGTTGGCGAATGGGTTTTGGCAGTTGGAAATCCTTATAATTTAACATCAACCGTTACGGCAGGAATTGTATCGGCGAAAGCCAGAAACCTGGAAACCAACGGAATGCAATCATTTATTCAAACAGATGCGGCGGTAAATCCAGGAAATAGTGGAGGTGCATTAGTAAATACTCATGGCGATTTAGTGGGAATAAACACAATGATATCTTCTCAAACTGGATCTTATGTCGGTTATTCATTTGCAGTTCCATCAAATATTGCCCGAAAAATTATTGAAGATATTATGGAGTTTGGCAATGTTCAAAGAGGAATTCTTGGGGTTGAAGGAGCAGAATTATCAGGAATAGCATCAAAAGAATTGGGATTAAGAATATCAGAAGGTTTTTATATTAAAAAAGTTTCAAAAAATTCGGGTGCCGAGAAATCTGGACTTAAAAAAGGAGATGTAATTATAAAAATGGATAATCAAAAAATTACAACTTATGCTGAATTATCAGGATATATCAACACAAAACGACCAAAAGATGAGATAAAAGTTAGTGTAATTCGTGATGGTGAAACGGTAATTATTCCAGTAATTTTAACCAAAAGTGATACCTTAAATGCAGATATTAAAGGAATTGAACTCGAAAATATTGATGCTACTGATAAAAAACGCTTTAGAATTGATTATGGTGTTAAAATAAAAAACATTGATAATGAAAGACTTAACGCTTATGCAAATGATTTAAAGGATGGTGTAATTTTAAGTATTGACAATGAAAAAGTAATAGATATTGAGTCCGTTAATAAAATTATGAGTAATAAAAATGACAATCAAAGTGTTCAATTACAGTTAATTACAAATACGGGTCAGGTTATTAGAGTGATTATATAATTTTTTTTTAGGTTAATTTTAAAAGCCAGTTGTAATGACTGGCTTTTTTTAATTTTTTATCAATGCTAAAATGGTTACTTTTGCCAATAAAATAAACAGATGAATAAAATACTAATTGTTGAAGACGAAGCATCTATTCGTCGGGTACTAACAAAAATTTTATCCGAAGAAAATGACTCCTACATAGTTGAAGAGGCTGAAGATGGTTTGCAAGGTTTTGAAAAAATAAAAAATAACGATTACGATTTGGTTTTATGCGATATCAAAATGCCAAAAATGGATGGTGTTGAACTGCTCGAAGCCGTAAAAAAAATAAAACCCGAAATTCCAATAGTTATGATTTCAGGTCATGGCGATATGGAAACAGCTATTCAAACGATGCGTCTTGGAGCTTTTGACTACATCTCCAAACCACCCGATTTGAATAGACTTTTGAACACTGTTAGAAATGCTTTAGACAAAAAACAACTAGTTGTAGAGAATAAAATTTTAAAGAAAATAGTTAGTAAAAACTACGAAATGATTGGCGAAAGCGATGCAATTAACCAAATTAAGATTATGGTTGATAAGGTTGCACAAACCGAGGCAAGAGTTTTAATAACAGGACCAAACGGCACAGGTAAGGAGCTCGTTGCCCATCAATTACATGATAAAAGCCTTAGAGCAAATCAACCCTTGATTGAGGTAAATTGTGCAGCAATACCAAGTGAACTTATTGAAAGTGAACTATTTGGACATGTTAAAGGAGCATTTACAAGTGCCATAAAAGATCGTGCAGGAAAATTTGAAGCCGCAGATGGAGGAACAATTTTTTTAGATGAAATTGGAGATATGAGTTTATCAGCACAAGCAAAAGTTTTGAGATGTTTGCAAGAGAATTTAATTCAACGAGTTGGTGGTGATAAAGATATTAAAGTAAATGTTCGAGTAATTGCTGCCACCAATAAAGATTTAAAAAAAGAAATAGCCGATGGAAATTTTAGAGAAGATTTATACCATCGATTAGCCGTAATTTTAATAAAAGTACCTGCTTTAAACGACCGCCGTGAAGATATTTCATTGTTAATTAATCATTTTGCTGATAAAATTGCAACCGAACAAGGAAATGCAAAGAAGATATTTTCAGAAAAAGCCATAAAATTATTACAAAATTATGACTGGACAGGAAATATTAGAGAATTAAGAAATGTTGTTGAACGATTAATTATTTTAGGTAACAACGAAATTTCTGAAAATGATGTAAAAATGTTTGCTACAAAATAATTCAAATCTAAAATCCATAAGATAAAACCTAATAAATGCAATTAAAAAAAATAAATTTAAAACTACAACTTGCCTTGCAAGAATGTGGTTTGACAGTTGCTAATGAGTTACAAAAAGAAACATTTTCAACCATAAAAAGCGGTTCCGATTGCTTAATTATTGCTCCAAATGGTAGCGGAAAAACAACAACTATTGTATTAAATGTAATTCAACAATTAGAAATGGCTGGTGAAGAATCGCCTAGAGCATTAATAATTGTAGAAGATAAAACCAAAGTTTTAGAAATGATAGAAATTTTTGAAAAACTGGGAAATCATACAAATTTAAGGATTTTTGGCACTCACGATAAAGGCGATACTGATTTTGATAAAAATTATATATCAACTGGTATTGATGTATTGATTGGTACACCAAATAAATTGAGTGAAATGTTTAGTACTGCTGGATACAATGTTAATCGTCTGAAAATGTTTGTAATAGACGATGCAAATGCAATTTTAAAGCTTCGCCACGAAACTAAAATTATGCGAATTTCAAATAGCATAAGCAAAACCCAACGGATAGTTTTTACAGATATTTTAACCGAAAGAGTTGATTTATTGGTAAAAAAAATATTAGTAGAACCAATAGAATTTAATTTTGAAGAAGATAACGAATAATTTTAAACAAAAGAATAAAAAATGGGACTTATAAAAATATTTTCGGGTAACAAAACCTTGGCACTTGATTTACAATCAAAAATTGAAGCAGCTGAAATAAAAACTGTTGTAAAAGATAATATTCAAACCACAAAAGTTGCAGGATCAAGAGCTAATCAGGTTGTAGAAATTTTTATTAAAGAGATAGATTTTGGCAAAGTACATCCTATCATTGAAGACTTTAGAATGAGAATTGCGTAATTTGGGTTAAAATAATTTGATAATTACTCATACCGCAAAGCCTCAATAGGATCCAGCTTTGCAGCTTTTATTGCTGGATACAATCCAGATGCTATGGCAACTATAAAGCTAATGATAAAAGCACAAAATATTGCAAACCAAGGAATTACAAAACTAAAATCTAATGCTGTTGCAGCAATAAATCCAATTAAAATTCCTAATACCGTACCTATCAAACCGCCTAATTGACCTATTATTAGAGTTTCCATAAAAAACTGAATCGCAATGGTACTTTTTTTAGCACCTAATGATTTCCGAACGCCTATTTCACGAGTTCTTTCGGTAACAGAAACAATCATTATATTCATCAAAGCAATTGAGGAACCAAAAATAGTAATTAGCCCAATTACAAATGCTGCAACTGTTAGATATCCTGTAATTCCTTCAATTTTATTAATCAAATCATCACTCCTAGAAATCGCAAAATTATCATCTTTCACAGGACTCAATTTTCTAACTTGTCGCATTGTTATTATTGCATTGTCAATGGCATTGTCAAGCAATTCTGTTTTAAAAACCATTGTACTCAACGAATAATTAATATTTGGAGCTGTAAACAACGAACGAGCCACTTGAATAGGTATTAAAACCCTTAAATCTTGACTGTTTCCAAAAGTAGATCCTTTTTCTTTCAATACACCAACGACTCTAAATTTTGCTCCTCTAATAGAAATAATTTTATCAATCGGATTAACATTTTTCAGCAAACCTTTCTCAAAATCTGACCCAACAATACAAGAATATGAGTTATTTTTTATATCAAAATCTGTAAAATTTCTTCCCAAATTTGTTTCTAAACCTGCATTTTTCATAAAATTCTCATCAACCCCAAGAACCTTAATTTCAGGATCTGTTTTTTCATTTTCAAACTTAACCTCTGCCCTTGCTGTTGCTGTAAATGATATAGAAGTTTGTGAAAACGGATAAGTATATTTATTTTTAAAAGCTACTGCTTGTGGATAAGAAATTATAGGATTTATAACCTCTACTTCTCCTCCGCCACTACTTTGTTTAGAAAAATCATACTGAATGATATTAAAAGTATTAGAACCCATTGATGCAAAACTTGTTGAAATTTTATTTTCTAGAGCCGAAACAACTGTCAAAATACCAACCAATGCCATAATACCAATACCAATAATAAGTACCGTTAGCACCGTTCGTAGCAACTGTGTTCTGATAGAACCCAACGCAATTTTCACATTTTCTCTGAATAATTTTAACATAACACAAATTTGACACGAAAATACAATTTTTGTTACAAATTGAATGAAATTAAAAATTAAAAATTAGATATTTGCAAAAAAAAGATGGGAGTCAAGGGTTAGGAGTTATTTCAAAATCCAAAATCCTAAACCCAAAATCTAAAATGGCACAAAAACCCAGTATTCCAAAAGGCACAAGAGATTTTTCACCATCGGAAGTGGCGAAACGACAATATATAATTGGCATAATAAAATCTAATTTTGAAAAATTTGGATTTCAACCCATAGAAACCCCATCTTTTGAAAATTCTGAAACTTTGATGGGAAAATATGGCGAAGAAGGGGATAGATTGATTTTTAAGATTTTAAATAGTGGGGATTATTTAGATAAAATTTCAGCCGATGATTTATCAAATGCTAGAAAATTAACACCTAAAATATCCGAAAAAGCCCTTCGTTATGACTTGACAGTGCCTTTTGCAAGATATGTTGTTCAGCATCAAAACGATATTGATTTTCCTTTTAAACGCTATCAAATTCAAGCTGTTTGGCGTGCAGATAGACCACAAAAAGGTAGGTTTAGAGAGTTTTTTCAATGCGACGCAGATGTTGTTGGGTCAAAATCATTATGGCAAGAAGTAGAATTAATACAATTATATGATGCTGTTTTTTCTGATTTAGGTTTAAATGGTGTTACAATTAAGATAAATAACCGCAAAATACTTTCAGGAATTGCAGAAGTAATAGGAGCTACCGATAAATTGATAGATTTTACGGTGGCTTTGGATAAATTAGATAAAATTGGGGAAGATGGTGTTAAAAAAGAAATGATTGAAAAAGGCATCGACCAAAATGCTATTCAAAAAATCCAACCTTTATTTAATTTTACGGGAAGTATTGACGAAAAAATTGAAAAATTAACTCTTCTTTTATCAAACTCTGACGAAGGCAAAAAAGGAATTGAAGAGTTACAATTTATTTGCGAAAATATTGAAAAATTAGGATTAAACCAATCAATTTTGGATCTTGATGTAACATTGGCAAGAGGTTTGAACTACTATACTGGCTCTATTTTTGAAGTAGCCCCTCCTAAGAAAATTTCTTTGGGATCCATTGGTGGCGGTGGCAGATACGACGATTTGACGGGTATTTTTGGACTAAAAGATATGAGTGGCGTAGGAATTTCTTTTGGTTTGGATAGAATTTATTTAGTAATTGAAGCTTTAAATTTATTTCCGAAAACGGTTGTTGAAACCTCAAAAGCCTTGTTTTTAAATTTTGGAGAAAAAGAAGCCTTTTATTGTATGCAAGCCATAAAAAAACTGCGTGAAAATGGTATAAAAGTAGAATTGTATCCTGATAATGTGAAAGTTAGCAAACAGTTTATGCACGCAGATAAACGCAAAATTCCGTTTGCAATTATTGTTGGTGAAACCGAAATGAATGAAGGTAAATTTGCATTAAAAAACCTACAATCAGGCGAACAAATTTTGATTAATTTTAACGAATTGAAACAAAAATTATCCTAAAAACGACTGTAAAGCCAACTCATAGCCTTGCAACCCAAAACCTACAATTACACCTTTTGTGTTTGGAGCAATAAAAGAATGATGTCTAAAATTTTCACGAGCATAAATATTAGATATATGTACCTCTATTACAGGCGTTTGTATTGCTTTTACTGTATCTCCAATCCCAATCGAAGTGTGTGTATAGGCAGCAGCATTTAGGATAATTCCGTCGTAATGAAAACCTACTTCCTGTAATTTATCAATTAACTCTCCTTCAATATTACTTTGAAAATATGACAATTCAATAGTAGAAAATCTATCTTTTAATATTTTAAAATATCCATCAAAAGTATGATTTCCATATACTTCTGGCTCTCTATTGCCTAATAAGTTTAGATTTGGACCGTTAATTATAATTATTTTCATCTGCATATTTTTTTTGTAAAGATAAAAAAACAATTGTCAAAATAAAGACTGTTTTATTTATATTTGTAGCATATTAATTAAGGAAAATAAAAAAATAAATGAAAAAACATATTTTAATAGTTCTATTAACAGTAGTTTCAACAGTAACATTTGGTCAAAAAAAAGATAAAATTAAAGGTTCAAAAATTGTAACCGTAGAGCAGAAAGTGATCGAAGATTTTACCGAATTAGAGGTCAATGATAACCTCGAAGTTTTTTTGATAAAAGGCGAAAAATGTGGGCTTGAAATTGAAGCCGATGATAATTTGCATGACATTATAAAAATAGAATTGATAGGTAAAAACTTACGGTTATCAACTTTAAGAAATGTTAGTGGATTTAAAAAATTTACAATTAGAGTAACTTACACTTCTGATTTTAAGACCATTATTTCAAAAAATGACGCAACTGTAACCGCACTTGCAGAAATTGATTTGCCAACTATTACGATTAATAGTTTTGATGATTCAAAATTATTTTTGAATGCCCGAGTTAAAAATTTCACATTAAAACAAGAAGACAAATCGAAAGCCGAGCTGAATCTAAAATCAGAAAATACTATTGTTGAATTAAGCAAAAAATCTCATTTGAAAGCATTGATAAATGGTACAAATTTAAAATTAGATTTATATCAAAATAGCGAAGCTGAAATTGAAGGAGATATTATGGATACAAAGATTCGACTTGATAATAATGCCGAATTAACTGCTAAAAAATTAACCGTTAAGAGTATGGATTTAATTGCTGAATCCGATACAAATTGCAGTATAAATGTAAATACAAGCCTTATAATTAGTGCCTCTGGAAGTTCTGAAATTGAAATATATGGCGAACCAAAATTTGATTTGAAAAAATTTAGTGATACGGCAAAATTAATTAAAAAAATATCAAAATAATTTTCAATGAATAATCAATTAAATGGTTAATTGTTTTTTTAACCCAAATTACGCATTAGAAATCTATTCCAAACTCAAACTACTTCAAAA
>DYPB01000305.1 GCA_020720185.1 Flavobacterium psychrophilum
TAAACATTTTTCACAACAATAAAATGTAAAATCCCCGTTTGATGGCGACCACGATGAACATATTGCTAATTTTGCATTCTCAACATTTCGTATATAACCAGTTCCGCAATGGCAAACTGTTTTATAAAACTTTCCTGAATTTGATTTGCAGAAATCACAATTATCTGATGGTTTGTAGGCAAATTCTTCAAGTTCAATCGAGAACCCCCAATTACGCCACAAAGGGTTTTCAGTAGTTCCAACTAAAATGTCATGTGCAATTGTTTTTAAATCATTGATATACATTATTAATACATTTAAAATTCAGTTTTTTAATTAAAATTCTTTGTCTATATATTTTTCAATTATTGAAGAACGAAAATCATTTATTTTCATTCCACCATAACCATTTGTTTTTTCATTAATACACTCAATTACAAATTTTTGTTTTTTTTCAAGTGACCAAAAATTATATTCATTAGGAATGTTCCATTCAGCCTTTGTTTCAACTCTTTTTCTTTCGCTTAAAATACCTTTTTCTTTGTCCATTGTGTCTTGAACAAACATATTAAATTCTTCATTCTTGTCATTTGCTTCGGGATATGCAATGATATAGGTTGGGTCTGCATTGAATAACAAATCGCCTAATTCTTCTTTGTCAAGCACTGTAAGTTGTTGAATTAATTTGACTTCATCCAAATCTAATATTTTACAAAGCCTTTCTTTTAAATATTCTATTTCCCACTGATTAGATTGAAACTTGTCAGAACGTGCAAAATTTAAAAGACCAAGGTAAAACGCCCTAATTATTTGTCGTCTTTCTATATTTGCGTTTATAAATATCTTTCCGTCTTCGTATGCTTCGGAAATAGTTAAAACTTCTCTGTCCCAACTCACACGCTCAAAATCAAATTTAATGTCATCTCCTTCATTATCGTATTGAAAAGAAGTTTGTTGAACACCAATAGAAATAGCTTCCAGCCAATGTTTTAAGTCCGGAAGCGGGTCAAATACTTCGGAAAATCTGTCTTCAAAGGATTGTTGTCCAACAGTTAATTTATAGCGTAACCAACCAGCAACAACTTCATAAAAGTCAACTGTCAAAAGTTCTATTTTATTTTCCTTCGTCATTTTTGTTGTCTTTTCGTAAAATTGCAACTAACGAAAAATTATTGGCGGCGGTGCGGCTTTCGTATCTAAAAAGCACAAAAGTATCAAAACGCACCGAAGCCCGTAAATAGCTCAAATGTATCAAATTACAGAGCCGCACTGAACGCTCAATAATATGTGTGTGCCTTGAATGGCAAAGGTATAAATAAAATAAATTCGGAGAAACAAATTTCGAGCCAAAATTATTTATATCTGAAATTATCCAAAGGGTGCAAGTCCCTGATGCGCGGGGTCGTGCCCGAAGCATAGCAAGTCGCAAGGGCGTTTGCCGCGAGGCATGGTCTGAAGTAAGCGAGACTGCAAAAGTCGGAACTGATGAACAAGAACCGAATAGGAGGCTGCG
>DYPB01000008.1 GCA_020720185.1 Flavobacterium psychrophilum
TTTATTGCATTTTGAGTTTTCATAACGAAGTCTAATGCGTAATTTGGGTTAAAATTTACTTTCGCTTGAATTTAATTTTTTACAATAAAAACCGTCTCTTAAATTATTGCTTCGTTGTTGAGGAATTATAAAATAATATTTCTCAAAATACTCAAGTTGCCTATGGTTTATTGCGGGCAAATTAGCATTACCAGTACCCCAAAAAAATGAATCATTCGTTGGAGAATTGTAGTATAGATTTCCTTTTTTAAGATTTTGAAACTCTGTTTTAAGATTAGAATTTTCGTTTGGAAAAATAATGTTTTCAAATTTAAAATTCTGATTATTTGAAATTAAATCATTGGTTGTTAGAATATTAAATTTTATTGGAAGAAATAAAACAAATGCTATTATAATATTTGATCCATTCAAAAGAAGTAAAATAAAATTTTTATTGCTACAAAATATCAGAAAAATAAATAGGTCGAAAAATAATATAAAATGTATAAAAAAACGATATTGAGGTGAGGTTAAAAACATTAAAAGCATTTGAATGATTAGAACAAAATATAATATCCAAAATTCTTTTTGGTTTTTGAATTTATAAATAAAAAAAGGCAAAATAATTAATGTTAGAATTGTTAAAAAATCAAAAATTGAATCTATAACTGATAATGAAAACCATTGTTTAGCTATCTGAAAGTAACTCATAGCATCAAATTCTTGTTGAGTTAAAAAATAGGCGTATAATTTTGTATTATTATAGAAAAAAAATATCATATTTTCTGGAATTGTATGATAATATTGGCTTTTAAAAATTGCGATAGGGTATAATGGATAGCCTGTAATTATTAAGTTCTTAATGATATATAAAGATAAAACTACAAATGAAAGTCCAATTATTGTAATAATATTTGGAACTAGTTTTTTAAAATTTTTAATAAATAAAACTATCGGAATTAAAACAATTGCTGCCGTTGTTGTTTTTATAAATAGAATAAAAAGCACTATAATTGTAATTATTTTGAAACTTTCGATACTGGTTTCTTTATAATTTTCAATAAATAAATAAAATACAATGAAACTAAAAATATAAATAGGAATATCTGGTGATGGCGAACTTATAAACCTGAAAAATAATAGATTAAAAATAGGAATTAGTCCAATAATTAAATTATTTGTATTAGCCTTTTTAAAGTATAAATCTAATTTTTGAATTGCAAATGAATTGCCAAGCAATAAGCAAAAACCGCTTAAATCGTTAAAATTTTCATATAAAAATGAAAAATTAAATGCACTTTGGCAAATATGCCAACCGCTAGTTTGTCCTAAATAAATATGCAAATTAACCAAACCTTTTACCAAACCATATTCGTTTAACCACTTTATAGTTTGTATATAATACGATTCATTATCAGGAAGATAGGGTGCTGTAGAACTTTGTGCAAGGATTAAAACTGAAATTATAGAAAAATATATTTTAAGTTTTTTTGAAAACTGCATAAATGTTGAAAAAAATACTTGGTAATCAAATATAATTTTATTTTTGAATTTGTAAAATATATATATATTTAAAAAAAATAATAAAACATGAAATTCAATATTAATGCGTCCAAAAACTGCCCAAATTGTTGTTAATATTGTAACTAAAAACAATCCGAAAATTGTTTTTAAAATAAAATTTGACGCATTAATTTTTAGCAATTTATAAAATATAAAACCAAAATTTTGAGTCGTAAATAAAATATAAATATATGATAATAAGATATATAGCATAAATAATTAAAAATTATGCCCCGAGTATTAGCGAACAGCGAAGCAATTAAAAATTATGAATTATTAGATGTTTTTTTAAATGATTTTTAATTCGCAATTTTAATTAATTCTTCCGTCAATCATTGTCAATTTTCTATCAGCCATATTTGCAAGTTCCTCATTATGAGTTACAATTACAAAAGTTTGTCCCATTTCATCTCGAAGTTTAAAAAATAATTGATGTAAATTTTCTGCCGATGCGGTATCTAAATTTCCAGATGGTTCATCTGCAAAAATAATGGCAGGTTTGTTAATTAATGCTCGTGCTACTGCAACTCGCTGTTGCTCTCCGCCCGAAAGTTCGTTGGGTTTGTGATTAATTCTATGAGAGAGTCCTAAATATTCTAATATTTTTTTTGCCTCAATTTCAGTTTCATTTTTTGATTTATTAGCAATAAAAGCAGGAATACAAACATTTTCTAATGCTGTAAATTCGGGTAATAATTGATGAAATTGAAAAATAAACCCTAAATTTAGATTTCGAAATTTAGATAAATCTTTGTCGTTCATTTTTAAAATATCAATACCGTTTATTATAAGTTCAGTTTGATCTTCATTCGGTGAGGTTCCAGAGGCTTTATCCAATGTTCCTAAAATGTGCAATAAAGTAGTTTTCCCTGCTCCTGAAGCCCCTACAATTGAAACTATTTCAGATTTTTTTATGTGTAAATTAACACCTTTCAAAACTTGTAGATGACCGTAAAATTTAGTAATATTTTTTGTTTGAATCATTGTTTTTGGTGAATATTTATTTAAAGATGGTTCCAAAAATAGCTGTCAGTTAATTTTTAGTACCTCTCTTGATACTATTTATATAAACATCATATATCAGTGAAATATAAAAAATATTCATTGAAAATTGGCGTCAAATTTGATTGTTAAATTTTCTTTGTATTTAAGATTTCTTCAATAATTATCAATCATCTAAATCATTGTCTTCGTCGTCTTTTGACGAATATTTTTTATCTTTTTCAAATTCCTCATCATCCTCATCATCCTCATCGTCCTCATCGTCGTATTCATCTTCCTCTTCCTCTTCTTCTTCTTCTTCTTCAAGATTAATCCCTTTGACTACTTCCAATGGCACAATTATATCGTCATCTTCATCGTAATTAATCATCCTGTCTGATAATTTAGTGCTGATTTTAACTAAATAAATTGTGTCTTCGGTACGAACTTCAACAGCCTCAATAGTTTCGTCTTTATGATTTTTAAATCGGATAATATTAGGTTCGTCATATCCTTCTGGAAATTTCTCAACTAATAAGTTTAAGATTTCATTGGTTAGTTTTCCATAATCAACAATAACTCTTTTCATAGATAATTTAGTTTTATATAGGGGCAAAAATAAAATATTTTATTGATTTAACAAATATGCAAAAATTAATGGAGCAACTATTGTAGCGTCAGATTCAATGATGAATTTTGGAGTGTCAATATCTAATTTTCCCCAAGTTATTTTTTCGTTTGGAACTGCACCAGAATAAGATCCATAACTGGTTGTTGAGTCGGAAATTTGACAAAAATAACTCCAAAACGGAATATCGTGCATTTCCATATCTTGATACAACATTGGCACGACACAAATAGGGAAATCACCAGCAATACCGCCACCAATTTGGAAAAAACCAACGCCTTTTCCACCACTATTTTTTGGATACCAGTCCGAAAGCCACATCATATATTCGATGCCGCTTTTCATTGTAGTTGGTTTAAATGTTCCTTTGATGCAATACGATGCAAAAATATTTCCCATCGTGCTATCTTCCCAACCTGGTACTACTATTGGCAAGTTCTTTTCTGCGGCAGCCACCATCCAAGAATCCTTTGGGTCAATCTCATAATATTGCTTTAAAACACCTGAATTAATCATTTGATACATAAATTCGTGCGGAAAATACCGTTCGCCTTTACTATCAGCATTATGCCAAATGTCATATAAATGGGATTGCAATCTTCTAAAAGCTTCCTCTTCTGGTATACAAGTATCTGTAACCCTATTGTAATGATTATCAAGCAAATCCCTTTCTTCCTGCGGACTTAAATCCCTATAATTAGGAACTCTTTTATAAGAATTATGAGCCACAAGGTTCATAATATCCTCCTCTAAATTTGCCCCTGTACAGGATATAATATGAACTTTGTCCTGTCGAATCATCTCTGCCAATGATTTTCCAAGTTCCGCCGTACTCATTGCCCCACCAAGGGTAATCATCATTTTGCCATCATCCAGCAAATGTTGTTCATAACCTTTTGCCGCATCAACAAGAGCTGCTGCATTAAAATGCAAATAATTTTTTTCAATAAATTGTGATATTGGTCCTTTCATTTTTTAAGGTTTATAAGGTTTATGAGTTTATAAGTTTATTATTAATTATGATTTGTATTTTTATATACTTTGTTTTTATTAATAGAAAACTGTACTATAATAACAGCTAATAATAACATTCCTGCAATAAATCCAAATAGAAACATAGCCACTGCACCCGTTGCACATTTATTTCCAGCTGCCGAAATACCTCGAATTGCTAATATAAAACTTACAAATGTTAAAAAAAATTCTAATAAAATATTGAAAATAGAAAAGAGAATAAAACTCGTTTTCCGTTTTCTTTTTAGCACTTTATAACCAATTAAAATCTGTAATATGTTGGTATAAACAAAAGTAATATTGCATAAATTATTATCATTTTGATTCGAAATATATTTTTTTATTTTTACAAAACTGATATTATCGGAATTTAACAACTTTTTCTACCTTTATAAATATTCAATAACCTTTATCTTTTAGCCCTGATGGAAGTGGAAATCCTTTTCTTTTTTTCTTTAAAAAAGAAAAGATTGAAACGCACAGCAGGAAAATGCTTTGTAAATTTGCCTATTGTGTTGCTTCCCGAAATGAATTCGGGACAAGCCAAATTATTCTTTATTCGTAATTCGTAATTTTTAATTCGTAATTATTTATACCCCAATATATTAAGCACTTGTTCGGCGGTTTGTTGTTCCGAGAAAACTTCGGTTGCCAAGATGCCGTTTTGGTCTCGGTCTATCAAAATGTGTTTTGGTTGCGGGATCAGGCAGTGGTGCAAGCCGCCATAGCCGCCAATGGTTTCTTGATAGGCTCCTGTATTGAAAAATCCAATGTATAATGGTTTTTCTTTGTTGTATCTTGGCAGGTATATGGCATTCATATTTTGTTCTGAGTTGTAATAATCGTCTGAATCACAAGTCATTCCGCCTAATAAAACTCGTTCGTAGGTGTCGTTCCAGCGGTTGATTGCCAGCATAATAAACCGTTTGTTGATTGCCCAAGTATCTGGTAGGGTAGTGATAAACGAGCTGTCTATCATATTCCAGGCTTCTCGGTCATTTTGTTGTTTTTGGTACAAAATTTGGTAAATCGCTCCACCGCTTTCTCCAACGGTAAAGGAGCCAAATTCGGTGAAAATATTGGGTACATCAACCTCGGCTTCGTCACAGGCAATCTTGATTTGATTGATGATTTCGTCAATCATATATTGATAATCGTATTCAAAAGCTAATGAATTTTTTATAGGAAATCCACCGCCAATATTGAGACCATCGAGTGTTGGACATTCTCTTTTGAGGGCAATATATACTTTGATACATTTTACTAATTCGTTCCAATAATAGGCATTGTCGTTGATGCCGGTGTTGATAAAAAAGTGGAGCATTTTGAGCTCTAATTTATCGTTTTCTTGTATTTGTTTTTTGTAAAATTGTACTATATTTTTATATCCAATGCCTAATCGAGAGGTATAGAATTCAAATTTTGGCTCTTCTTCGGCGGCTATTCTAATTCCAATTTTGAATTTTCCTTTAATTTCGGCTTGCAAAAGGTCTAATTCTTCGAAATTATCAATAATTGGAATGGTGTTTTTGTGTCCATTATTAATTACTCGAGCAATGTTTTCAATGTATTGATCTCTTTTAAAACCGTTACAAATTATGTAGGTACTTTTGTCTATTTTGCCATTTGCTAATAAATTTTCAACAATATTAATATCATAAGCCGACGAGGTTTCAATATGAATATTATTTTTAAAAGCTTCGTTCATAATGTATTCAAAATGAGAACTTTTAGTGCAATAACAATAAAAATATTTACCTTCATATTTGTTTTTTTCCATAGCTTCTCTAAACCAGCCTTTTGCTCTACTGATATTGGCAGAAATCTGTGGTAAATAAGTAAATTTTAAAGGAGTTCCATATTGTTCCACCAATTTCATTAAGTCAATATTATGAAACAGCAAGTGGTCTTTATTGAGTGTGAATTCATCTTGCGGAAAATAATAGGTTTGGTTTATGAGGTCGAAATATTTGGTATTCATTTTATTATTTGGTAGTTATGTTTTTAAATTTGATTTTATTCTTTGTATAAATCAAATTTTCAAACCCTAATGTTGGCATATATAATAGGTAATTTTTTTTGATAGGAGTTAGAAAACAAAAAATCATCAAAATTTGAACCAATTTTTATTATAAAAATACCGTTAGATGTCTTTATAACAAAATGATTGAAGGTGTTGTGAGAATTGAGGTTTTTTGCTTTTTTCATTAGTACAAAAGTAAAAAAAATATAATTAGTAAGTATGCAAATTAATAATATTTTTTTAATTTTTATAATCGTCAAATGCCATCTCAATTATTTCATTTTCAACTATTTGATTTGTTTTACATTTTCCAATTCCATCTAACAAAGCAAATTGAACTTTTCCGTATTCATTTTTTTTGTCGTGAATTAATAAATTGACGATTGAATCAATATCATTTTTATCAAAATTAATCTTTTCATAAATATAATTTATGGTTTGTTTGATTTTTTGATATTCTGCTTCAGAAAGTAAGTTTTTTTGCATCGAAATATGACTTTCTAAAATCATTCCAACCGCAATAGCCTCACCGTGCAAAAGTGTTGTGCGATCTTGATTTTCAATAAAATAACTTTCAATAGCGTGTCCCAATGTATGTCCAAAATTCAAGGCTTTTCTAATTCCATTTTCGGTTGGATCTTGAGTAACAATATCATTTTTTATAATAATTGATTCATAAATAAGTTCATCAAAATCGGCAAAGTCTATTTTGGATAAGTCAAGAAATTTTTTCCAATAATTAGCATCTGCAATAAGTCCGTGTTTGAGCATCTCTGCCAATCCAGATTTCATTTGATTTTGAGGTAAAGTTTGTAAAAACAGACTATCAATTATAACCATTTTTGGGTTATTAATAGTGCCG
The DNA here is from genome assembly GCA_020720185.1 of Flavobacterium psychrophilum. Taxonomy (GTDB): domain Bacteria; phylum Bacteroidota; class Bacteroidia; order Flavobacteriales; family Flavobacteriaceae; genus Flavobacterium; species Flavobacterium psychrophilum_O. The sequence goes on from DYPB01000008.1 coordinate 7,051, forward strand.
ATTTGGTTTTTCAGATTACCTAAATCCACACCGTTTTTGCCTCCAATTGATGCGTCAACCATTGATAATAAAGTAGTTGGAATGTTTATAAAATCTATTCCTCGTTTATAAGTAGATGCTACAAATCCACCCAAATCAGTTATAACCCCTCCTCCAAGATTGATAATCAATGATTTTCTATCAGCTCCTAATTCTACTAAAACATTCCAAATTTGAATGCAAGTATCAATATTTTTATTGATTTCGCCAGCTTCAAATTCAATTATTTCAATCGTTAAATTGGTTTCTAATTGTGGTAAAAAATGATTCAAGCAATGTTCATTCGTATTGCTATCAACAATGATAAAAATGCTTGAGTATTTAATGGTTTTTAAATGATTATTTAATTCTAAATAACAATTTTCATTGAAAAAGATGTTGTAATTATTTGCTTTTATCTGTTGCATAGTTGTATTGATAATTGTTGCAAATTAAACTCTTTTTTACTTATCATTAAAAATAATCAAAAAAAATAATATTCATTTTTTTAGCAAAAAAATAAACTTAATTTTTAAAAACCTATAAGAAATATTTTTCCAAAGACGAACTTTTAGCAACTGAAAGCAAAAAACCTGATAATGTAGTTTTCTACGATGAAAACAGATACAACTCAAATTTATTAACCTATTCAAGAAGTGTTGGAACGATTCTCGTGACATCGATATTTCAACATAGACAAACAAGCATCAGAATACGATAAAAATAAAATATATAGGGATTTGTGGTTAAAATCATAAAATAAATTCTAAAAGTCTATTTATATTTGCATAATTAATAAAATTTCGATGAACAAAATATTCAATAATACTGAGGTTGCATTTTCGTTAAAATCTGATAATGAATTAAATAGAGCTTATTATTTATTCAAAATGATAGCAAACCCAAACTTAGTAAAGTTTGGAACTTTGTTGACAAACTTTGCCTTGAAGCTCAATTTACCAGTTCAAAGATTAATTCGATCCACAGTTTTTGATCATTTTTGTGGTGGAATATCCGAAAATGATTGTATCCCAGTGATTGATAGAATGTTTTCAAAAGGTGTCTCATCGGTTTTAGATTATTCAGTTGAGGGTAAAGAGGATGAAGCACATTTTGATGATGCGTTGCAAATGGTGCTAAAAACGATTCTTTTTGCAAAAGAAAAAAAATCAATGCCGTTTGCTGTTTTCAAACCAACCGGTTTTGGAAGATTTGAATTGTATCAAAAAATTGGCGAAGGAAAATCATTAAATTCAAACGAACAAACCGAGTGGAATAGGGTAGTGGAACGATTTGAAAAAGTTTGTCAAGCGGCTTATGACAATGATATTTTGGTTTTGATTGATGGAGAGGAAAGTTGGATGCAAGATGCTGCTGATGATTTAGTGGAGCAAATGATGCGAAAATTTAATAAAGACAAGTGTATAGTTTTCAATACTTTGCAAATGTATCGTTGGGACAGATTGGATTATTTGAAAAAATTGCACGAAAAAGCAAAACAAGATGGTTTTTATATTGGAATGAAATTGGTTCGTGGTGCCTATATGGAAAAAGAAAATGAAAGAGCTGAAAAATTAAATTATAAATCTCCAATTTGTATTAATAAAGAAGAGACGGATAAAAACTTTGACGCTGCTGCCAATTATATGATGGAAAACATTGATAAAATGTCAATATTTTTGGGTACTCACAACGAAGAAAGTAGTTATAAAATGATTGAAATGATGGAAGAGAATAAAATTTCTAACAATGATAATAGAATTTGGTTCGGGCAATTGTATGGGATGAGTGATAATATCAGTTATAATTTAGGAAAAAATGGTTATAATGTTGCAAAATATCTTCCGTTTGGACCTGTTAAGGAAGTGATGCCATATTTAATCCGTCGGGCTCAAGAAAACACATCGGTTGCTGGGCAAACCAGCAGGGAGTTGAATTTATTAAAATCAGAAAAAGATAGAAGAAAATTGTAGTTTTATCTAATTTCGATAAAATATTTATCTAAATGGATCTCATTTTTATCAAACTTAAAATTTGATTTCCGCCATTTATTTGTAGGTGTTATTTTATTTTTTCCAATAATTATTGACATATCAAAATTTGAAATATCAGCTACCCAACGGTAATATATTTTGTTTTTTTTGTTTTTTATTTCTAAAACAGGAATATTTTTAAACCTTAAATATTGATTGAAAATCGAGGTCAAATCGATGCCACTTTCTTTATTGAAAAAAGACACAACAGTTTCTGTGTCAATAATTTGATGACGATAAGTTTCAGAATATTTTAATAATATTTTCCACCATAAATCGTCATTATTGATAACACTTCGTATTGTATTTAGCATTAGAGCTCCTTTGTAATACATATCTCCAGAGCCTTCATTATGAACACCATAAGCACCGATAATAGGCTTATTGTTCTGAATATTTCTTTTTAATCCGTTGATGTAAATTTGAGATTTATCATATCCATATTGACATTCTAAAAAAACACTTTCTGTATAACAAGTAAAGCCTTCATGAATCCACATATCAGCAATATCTTTGCTGGTAATGCTGTTTCCAAACCATTCATGACCACTTTCGTGGATGATTATAAAATCAAATAAAAGTCCAATTCCTGTGTCAGATAAATCAGTGCCAAAATAACCGTTTTGGTATTTGTTACCATAACCCACAGCACTTTGATGCTCCATTCCTAAATAATTACTTTCAACTAATTTGTAACCATCGTTTGTAAATGGATATTTACCAAATTTTGACTGAAAGCAGTCCATCATTGGTTTTACTTGTTCAAACTGCATTTTGGCTTTAGCTTCATTTTCTCTCAACACATAAAAATCTAAATCTAAACCTTTGTAATTTTCTCCAAAATGAATATAATCTCCAATATTTAAGGTAATATTATAATTATTAATAGGATTTTTTACTTCCCAATCCCAACGGGTATAGCCATTTTTTAAGTCTTCAAAACCACTTAATCTTCCATTTGAAACTACTGTCAATCCATTCGGAACGGCAACTTTTATTGTTGCTCCAAAATTGGGTTCATCGGATTGCGAATTTTTACAAGGATACCATAAACTACCGCCAAATCCTTGACAGGCAACACCTATAAAATCTTTGTTATTACTATCTTTCTTGAATACAAATCCACCATCCCAAGGAGCATTTTTTGCAATTATTGGATTTCCAGAATAATAAAATTTTATTTTAACTTCTTCATTTTGAGATAATTTATCATCAAAATTTATAAAAACCGCATCAAATTCTCGTTTATAATTTAATTTTTTAGTGTCATAAATAATACTGTCAATTTTCATATTTTCAAATAAATCCAATTGAATTTTATTGGTGGCATCAATAACTTTAAAGTCAATTTCATTATATCCAATGATTGTTTTTTGATCAATATCTATTTTGATATTTACACCATAATGCAAGACATCAAAACAAGTTCTTTCAAAAGGTAATCCACCAATTAGCGAATCTTTCCGAGTAAAAATATCCTGTGTAAATACTTGATTTGCAATAAATAAAATCAAAAATAGGCTTAATTTTTTCATTCTTTACAATATTAGTTGTTTACCTAATCATAAAATGATTTAATTATCGGTTATTTGCGTGATTAATCTTAAAAATGAGTATTATTTAGATAATTAATTTTTTAATACCATCTTTTTTTATTTTGTTTTGATGCTGCGGATTTTCTTGAATTATTCCTTTCACCACCACGATTTGAGTTTTTTTGAGGTTCAACTTCTTTTTCGGTTGCACTACCATGCCAAGGATAAGGATGGTCAGATATTGTGGTTACGGGAACTTTTATCAGTTTTACAATATCTTTCCAATAAGTTTCCTCGTCTTTTGAACAAAATGATATTGCAATGCCACCATTTCCAGCTCTCCCCGTTCTTCCAATTCGATGAACATAGGTTTCAGGGATATTTGGCAAATCAAAATTAATTACAAAAGGTAATTGGTCAATATCAATCCCACGAGCTGCAATATCAGTAGCAACTAAAACGCCAACTTCTTTATTCTTAAAAGCATCTAAAACCCGTTGTCTGGCACTTTGTGATTTGTCTCCATGAATTGCTTCGGCTGCTACACCGTGTTTTCGGAGTGCTTTTACCACATTATCAGCACCATGCTTGGTTCTTGAAAACACTAAAACATCGGTTAATTTTTCATTTCTAATTAAATGATATAGTAAATTTCTTTTTTCGGTTTTATCAACAAAATAAACTCTTTGTTCTACTTTTTCAGCGGTTGATGATACTGGTGAAACTGTTACAGATGCTGGATTTTTCAGAAACATTTCTGCTAATTCTCTAATTGCTATGGGCATTGTTGCTGAAAATAGTAATGTTTGACGATTATTTGGCGTTAGTTTTACAATTTTTTTAACATCATTAACAAACCCCATATCAAGCATTTGATCAGCTTCATCAAGTACTAATGTATGCAGATGGTCTAAATCTATAAAGCCTTGTTTGTGTAAATCGAGTAATCTTCCAGGGGTTGCAATTAAAATGTCTACACCTTTTTTTAGTACATCAACTTGTGGTATTTGTGAAACTCCTCCAAAAATGGTTAGTTGTGTAAGATTGGTATATTTGCCGTAGATATCAAAATTTTGACCAATCTGCACTGCTAATTCTCGAGTAGGTGTAATGATTAAAGCACGAATTTCTTTCTTTTTTTTAGTAGAACCAACAATTCTGTGCAATTGATGGATGATTGGTATGGCAAAGGCAGCTGTTTTTCCAGTTCCTGTTTGTGCACAACCAATTAGGTCTGAACCTGATAAAACGATAGGAATAGATTGTTCTTGTATTGGTGTTGGCTCCAAATAACCTTGTTCAAAAACGGCTCTTTGAATACTTTTTGATAATGATAAATCTTCGAATAACATATTTTAAATTTGTTACAAAGATAGGTAAAAAAAGCTTATGGTTTTTAGGTTAGAAAGTTTAGAGGATTTAGTTTTTATCTTAAGGTGGGTTCTATAAATTAGTTTTTTTGTAAATCTATTCAAAATAATTCCAAAAATAACTATCAGCTAATTTATAGAACCCACCTTAAATAATAAAAAAGGTTTAGAAAGTTTTAAACTCAACTTTCTAAACCTTTTAAACTTTCTAAACCATAAATTAATGACTTACATTTTCCAATGCTTTTGGTTCGTGTTTGTGTTTAAATAAAAATGCAAATGCAATAGTAATTACGAGAGCATAAATTGCAAAGGTTATCCAGATATTCTGCCAATCTCTATTTCTGTTTTGAGTAAAATAGGTATCAATTACAATACCACTAACTTTTGCACCAAAAAAAGCACCAAATCCATTAGACATCATCATAAACATGCCTTGTGCTGAAGAGCGAATTTTGGAATCAGTGGTTGTTTCTACAAATAAAGAACCTGAAATATTAAAAAAGTCAAATGCCATTCCATAAACGATACAAGACATAATAATCATCCATAAACCATCGGTTGGGTTGCCATAAGCAAATAATCCGAAACGCAAAACCCAAGCAATCATACTGATTAACATAACTTGTTTAATGCCAAATCGTTTTAAGAAAAATGGAATAGCAAGTATAAATAAGGTTTCTGAAATTTGAGATATTGACATTATTATGGTAGAATATTTCACTACAAATGAATCTATATATTCAGGATTTTTTGCAAATTCAGATAAATAAACATCGCCATACATATTAGTTAGTTGTAAAGCACCTCCTAAAAACATTGAAAATATAAAAAATAATGCTATTTTATAAGTTCCAAATAATTTGAAAGCATTTAATCCAAATTTTTCAGCAAAGGACGCATTATCTGAAATTAATTTTTGCGGAGGACATTTTGGTAAACTGAATGAATAAATTCCAAGTATAATTGCTGCAGTTGCTGATATATAGAACATATTTACAGATGCTTTATTTCCAGATAAATTAGTTATCCACATAGCAACAATAAAACCTATTGTACCTAAAACTCTAATAATTGGAAAGTCTTTAATTACATCAAAATTATTTGCTTTTAAGATATTATAAGCTATTGAATTTGAGAGAGATATTGTTGGCATATAGCATAACATTGCTGCAAAAATTACCCAATAAAAAGATATTGAATCATCAATTTGAGGAATATAGCATAGAATAAGTCCTCCTAAAATATGCAAAATTCCATATAATTTTTCAGCATTTAACCATTTGTCGGCAATTATACCCGTAATTGCAGGCATAATAATTGACGAAATTGCTAATGTTCCAAAAATATCACCAAATTCTGATCCGCTCCATTGTTTTGTGCCAAACCAATAATTTGCAACGGTTATTAGCCATGCTCCCCAAACAAAAAATTGCAAAAAACTCATTAATGCTAATCTATTTTTAATTCCCATATTTTGTATTGTTAAATTATTTTTTAATTGTTCAAAAACATTATCTTAAAGATAATGTTTCCTCAGCAACCATTTCTGCTTGGTCAAATATATTAACAAAATAAACGCCTTTTGCGAAATCTTTTACTAGCATATCTTGAGAAACATTAACCGTTTTATTTGCATATTTAACAGTTGTTTTATAACTATATGTTAATGATTTATCCCCAAATTTTTCTGTTTTTTTATCTCCAATTACATTATGATTACCATCAATTATTTGAATATAATAGGTTTTATCTCCAGCACGAGCAGCGAGATTTTGTGCAATAGAGAAATTTACTCTTAGCATATCGGTAGCACTTGCTTTGTCAGTATCAACAAATTTTCCTGAATTTTTTATTTTATATGCTTTTGTTTGTAAACCTACAACCGATAATTTTGAAACTTTTATAACAGTATTTGTTAATTCCGTGTTTTGATTCAACAAATCATCATTATATTTTTTTGTTTCTCCTAAAACTGTAACAGTGCTATCTCTTTGAGTTGTTAATGTTATATTTTGTTTTTTTAATTCCTCATTTTGCGTCATCAATTCTTTATATTTCTCTTCTAATGAGGCATATTTTCTTTTGATTTCAGTCAATCCATTAACACTCCCTTTTGCATTTTTAACTTCTGCTATTAATTGAATAACTTTTGCTCTTTCGGCTGCTAAATCCGATGAAATAGCAGAATTTTCATTTATTGCAGTATCATAAGCTATTTTTTGTTTTTCTAAATCAGATAAAAGAACCGCTTTCTCGGCAATTACTTTTTCTTCTATTAATTTCGCAGTATCTACTGTTACGCTTTGTTTGTAATTGTACCAAAGACTACCTGATAATAAACAGATTAGCAATAAAATTATCATTTTCAAAAAGGTTGAATTGTTTTGTTTTTCGTTGCCGTAAGGATTATTTTCCATTATTTATAGTATTTTAGATTTTAAATTATAATTGTAGTACAAATAAAATATTTTTTTTTCTAAATTGCTATTCTTTTCATAGTTTTATGTTAATTTTGGGAAAAAAATTTTGTTGATGGAACAAATTATTCCTTTTTCGATTTCAGATTTAGAGCAAATTACAAACCTTAGAGATGGTGAAGTAAAATTTGGTCAAAAAATGCAAACGATACCGGTTGGAGCAAATATTAAGTCTTTTTTAGAAAATTGTGAGGCTCGTTATGTAATGTTGGGAGTTCCAGAAGATATTGGCGTTCGAGCAAATTTTGGTCGGGCAGGTGCGTCTTCTTGTTGGGAAAATGCTATCAAAAGCATTGCAAATATTCAGCATAACAAATTTTGCAGGGGTGATAATATTTTAGTTTTAGGCAATTTATCTCTTGATAATGAGATGATTAAATCTAAAAAATTTAACGAAAATATTCCTGAGGATAGAAAAAAATTATTCAAATTAGTAAAAAAAATTGATAAAGAACTGGCTCATATTATATCAATTATTGTTAAGAATAATAAAATTCCAATTATAATAGGAGGGGGGCATAATAATAGTTACGGAAATATAAAAGGAGTTGCATTAGCAAAATCTAAACCTATAAATGTAATAAATTTTGATGCTCATTCTGATTTTAGAGCTTTAGAAGGTCGTCATAGTGGCAATGGTTTTTCGTATGCGTTTGAAGAAGGTTTTTTGAAAAAATATTTTATTTTTGGGATGCATGAAAATTATAATTCAAAAAATGTTATTAGCAATTTAAAGAAAAATGAAGATAGAATTGCATTTAATACTTACGAAGAGATTGCAATATGCAAGAAAAAAACATTTGAAAGTGAATTAGAAATTGCATATAATTTTATTAAAAACGATTGTTTTGGAGTCGAAATTGATTTAGATTCTATTCCAAATATTGCCAGTAGTGCTATGTCGTTAAGTGGATTTTCGGTTCAGGAATTGAGACAGTTTATTTCATTTTTTGGAAAAAGTAAAAATGCAGTATATTTACATATCTGCGAAGCCGCACCAACTCTTGGTGAAGATAAAAACAATCATTTGATTGGTAAATTAATTGGTTATTTACTTACTGATTTTATAAAAGCTAATAATTTGAATGATAAATAACCATAAGTAATACCAAAAATATAACCTGTTAAAATATCAATAGGGTAGTGCAATCCCAAGTAAATTCGGCTATAAGCAAATACTAACGGCCATAAAAATATAAGCCAAAAATATTTGTAATATTTTTTTAATAATAAATATAAAAACATTGCAACAGCCGATGTATTTGTTGCATGTCCCGAAAAAAAACTAAAAGTATCACTTTGCTTTACGATTCTTATAATTCCTTTTAAATCGGCAACATTACAGGGTCTTAATCTTTGAAAATAGTTTTTAAAAAAATTGCAAGTTTGATCAGAAATTACTATTAACAGTGCAACTGTAATTAAAATTTGGAGGGTGTTTTTTGAACCTAATTTTTTGTAAACCAAATAGATAAGAAATAAAAAAAAAGGTATCCAATTGGATTGTTTAGTAATAAATAACCAAAGCGAATCAAAAGGTGTTGAGCCTAAACCATTAAGATACACAAATAGTTGTCTGTCTATATTAATTATTTTTTCGAGCATATTATTGTCGTTTTATAGAACCGGTTATTTCCTCTAAATCATCTTTTATTTTGGTTACGGTTTCCAGACTGTTATTTGCAAAACCATCTTTTGCTTTAGTAATTTCGTGTGTAATTTCTTTTAAATTAGTTTCTTTTTCAATATTATCAACACTTTTCTGAATTTCGTGCTTAATATCATTTGTAGCATTTTTTAATTGTGCCATCAATTTTCCAATTGTCCTTGCTATTTCAGGTACTTTATCTGACCCAAATAGCATTAGTGTAATCATTAATATGAGTAAAATTTCTCCTCCGCCTATTCCGAACATAGTTTTATTTTTTATTTGAATTTATTTCAATAATGTTAAAATTAGAATGTACAAATCTAATCTTTTTTTAAGTATTTTAGAATTATTAGATAAATACAATCTATAATAATTTCTATTCAAATTTTGATTTCACTTCTTCTTTTGGCCAAGTATTATTGGTTGTATCAGTGTCGGCGGTTTCAAGTTTTGGATCAATTTGAATTTTTACTACCCGTTTTGTGGTTGCAAATGTTCTAATGGCTTCATTATCATTCATTCTCCAAATTTGTGCTGGAAACATCTGATTTTCAGTTGTTCCATCTTCAAATGTAAGCTCAACAATTATTGGCATTACTAATCCTCCGGGTTTGTTAAACGATACTTCGTAGAAAAATTTTGGAGCAACTAATTTTGCTTTTTCCTCTGCTGAATATTTAGTTTCTATAAACTCGTTTAGTTTTTTTACATCTTTTATTTCAAATGGTTTATTAATTTCTGGGCTATAACTTTCGTTTGACGCATTAATCATATATACCATTTCACCTGTTTTTTTCATTCTGTTTCTACGATTTGGCTCTTCATTTTTGAAGTTTTTTGGTGTTGTTTCTGTTACAAAATACTGATTAACAGATTGTATGTCAATATCATTATAATCGGTTGTATAAAACCAACCACGGATAAACCAGTCTAAATCTACTGCTGATGCGTCTTCCATTGTTCTAAAGAAATCTTCTGGAGTTGGGTGTTTAAATTTCCATCTATTGGCATAAGTTTTAAAAGCATAGTCAAACAAATCGTGCCCCATTATGGTTTCTCTTAAAATGTTTAATCCTGTTGCGGGCTTGGCATAAGCATTGTTTCCAAATTGTCTTAAAACTTCTGAATTGCTCATAATAGGTTCTAAACCATCCTGATTACCACTCATATATGGTACAATTAATTTTGCAGGACCTCTTCGAGAAGGGAATTTTGATTCACTCCAAGAGCATTCTGCTAAATATTGCATAAAAGTGTTTAATCCTTCGTCCATCCATGTCCATTGTCGTTCATCTGAATTTACAATCATCGGAAAATAATTATGTCCCACTTCGTGAATGATTACTCCTAACATTCCGTATTTTACACCGTCAGAATAAGAACCGTCTGCTTCTGGACGCCCGTAATTCCAACAAATCATAGGATATTCCATTCCTTGATCTTTTGCATTCACTGAAACTGCTTTTGGATATGGATAATCAAAAGTATAACTCGAATAGCTTTTTAAAGTATGTGCAACTGCCATTGTCGAAAATTTTTCCCACAATGGGTTTCCTTCTTTTGGATATAAAGAAACAGCCATTACGGTTTTTTCACTCATTTTGACGGCCATCATATCTAAAATAAATTTTCTAGAGGTCGAAATTCCAAAATCTCTTACATTCTCGGCCTTAAAATGCCATGTTTTTTTCTTGTCTGAAAAACCTTTTTCGCTAATCATAGCTTCCTCTTGTGTAACAATTACAACAGGTTTGTCATAAGATTTTTGTGCTAATTCATATCTTTTTACTTGTTCTGGAGTAAAAACTTCGGCTCTATTTAATAAATTTCCGGTAGCTTCCATAATATGATCAGCTGGTACAGTTACTGATACCTCAAAGTTTCCGAAAGCTAATGCAAATTCTCCAGATCCCCAAAATTGCATATTTTGCCAACCTTCAACATCGTTATAAACTGCCATTCTTGGATAAAATTGTGCCAATACATAAAGTCTATTTCCATCTTCAAATTGCTCATAACCAGACCTTCCGCCATCAATCATATAGTCATTAATATTGTACCACCATTTTATTTTAAGTATTATTTTTTCGTTATGTTTTAATGGTTTTGAAAGATTAATTCTCATCATCGTTTCATTAATTGTATATGAAAAATCAATATTATTTTGGTCTTTTACATAATCTATTTTAAAACCACCATCTCGTTTTTCTTCTAAAAAACTTTTAGAAAACGATTTTATGCTTTGTGCATTATCAAATCCTGAACTTTCTACCAAAGGTGTTTTTGAAGTTTTTGATTGCATATTTTGATCTAATTGCAACCATAAATAGTCTAAACTTTCTTTGGCATTATTGGTATAAGTAATGGTTTCAGTACCATATAATTTGGCGTTTTTATCATCTAATTCAATATCAATTTTATAATCAGCCTGTTGCTGATAATACTCTGGACCCGGAGCTCCAGCCGCTGTTCTGTACATATTTGGGGTTGCTAATAAATCATACATTTGACGAAATTTATTAGTATCCGTATGCCCGGATTCTTTTATTTTTTGAGATTGCTTAACTTCTTGTGCAACAATTATTGAGGAAAAAGTTAGGAATAATATAAGTGATAATTTTTTCATCGGTTTTAGTTTTTTTTTGTTTAATAGTAGTTTTATAAAACAAAAATACTGCAAAGTTTTTAAAAACTTGCAGTATATTTATACTTTTTTTTAATTATTTTTTAATTGCTTACAATATGATAATCATAAACTTCCATTGTTTTTACACTTTCAATTTCTGATATATATGATTTTAAAACTGAATGATATTCTTTTAGCATATATGAACTACTACTTTCAATAATTTCTTGCAACTCTTTTTTGATTTCTTTTGTATTCATATTTCAATATTATTTTTAAGAATGGCAAAGATAAATCTTAATATTTATAAAAAAAACTCGGATTATTAATTGTTAATAACTTGTTTTCTTTTGTTTCATAAACTGTTGTTTGGATAATATTTTGCTGGTCAGAACTTAAATCAAGCAGAGCAGTATTTTGAATTTCTAATGTTTTGATTTTGTTAATTTTATCAATGGTATAGTAACAAATTAGTGTGTTATCTTCCATTTCTTTTTGTATAAATTTGAGACTTATTTTTTGATTATTTATTTTTATTAACAATTTTTCAGATAAATATTTTTGCATCAAAATGATGTCTTCAGCAGTTTCAGTATCTTCACCGAGATGTGTTTTTTTTTGATATTTTTTTTGTAAAACAGTGTTCAAATCATCTGCAAAAATGCGTGTAATTATTTCAATTCGCCTTGCTTTTTGATTATAATTAATCTGATATATTGACACATAAAATTTATGTACAGTAAATGAGGTTAGGAGCCCAAAAATAGTTATTATAAGCAGATGTTTTTTCATTATTCTTCAGTATTTTTAAATTTCATTAATAAGGAATAGGCTCCTTTAATTACAATTTTTGTGTCTAAAAATTTGTTAGCATTTTCAATTGTTGTAAAGCCATTTTCTGTGTTTCCTATTTTAATTTCAACCATTTCAAATTGATTGTTTTTATTAACTAAAAAAATATAATTTTTATTTTCAAAATTCACTATAGCATTGTTTGGCAATGTGTTAGATGTTTTATTGTTAATTTCTAATTTAGCATTCATATACATTCCTGGCAAAAGTGTTTTGTCATATTTGTTAAAATGGCAATGAATTTCGGCACTTTTATTTTCTGTAAAATCTTTGCCAATTAGTATAATTTTGCACAAATGTTTTTGTTCTGGATTACTATTTGTATAGGCAAATAACGACTGTCCGATACTGATTTTATTAATGTCTTTTTCATAAACAGTCAGTGCTAAATGAATGTCGCTTGTATTTACAATTTCAAATAAAACATCGCTTGGATTAACATATTTTCCTGTATTAACATTAATTTTAGAAATATATCCATCAATTGGTGCATAAATGCTAACACTTTTTGAGATAGATTTCGCCGAAACATTATTTGGATTGATACCTGCAAATTTTAATTTTTCAGCATACGATTGAACTAAAATTTGTAGTGAATTATATTCAGCTTGAGCTTGTTGATAAACTTTATCACTACTTGCCTTACTTTGGTTGAGTTCTTTTTGTCGTTCAAATTCTGCTTTTGCAAATATTGTTTTGGTTTTTGCTATTAGGTAATCTTCTTGTAATTGAATGTATTGCTTGTCTTCAACATTACATAAAATTTGTCCTTTTTTAACATACATTCCTATTAAAAGGTTGATGTTTTTTAAATATCCGCCCATTGGCACACTAATTGACACTAAATTTTGTGGTGGAACATCAATTTTACCATTTAATTGTAGTGTTTCCGAGATATTTTTTTGTTCCATTTTTCCAAATGTAATCCCAGCATTTTTGATTTGAATATCGGAAAGACTTGTAATATTTTGTGCGGTTTTGGCTTTATTTTCAATTTCATTGGTATTGTTTTTGCACGAAAAAAACAATAAAATAAATAAGTTAATTACAATTATATTTTTCATTTTGCGGTAATATTTTTAAGATTAATAATGGCTTCGTTATAGTTTCTAATTGCTTCAATATAAGCATTCTGTATTTCAATATTCTGATTAATCAGCATAACCCATTCGATATAATTAATAGCACCATTTGCAAATTTATTATCTGCGGCAGCCATAATTAAACCGATATTTTTTAAACCATTTGATTCATAATAATCTATAGCTTGATGCTGTTTTTTATAAATTTGAAACCATTTATAAATTTGATTTTTTAGATTTATTGTTTCGTTTTCGATATTGTTTTTTGCAATTTCAGTATTAATTTCTAATGCTTGTTGCTTGTTTTTCATTGATGAATTTAACAATGGAATTGTGAGGCCAAATTGACCAAAAACACCTTTGTAACTATTTGTAAATGTGTCTGTTGAATTAAATGATTGCCAATAAAAGCCACCAATTAATTCAGGTGCTTTTTTAGATTTTTCTAACGCAATTGATGCTTTATTATTTGCTAATTCTTGTTCTTTTAGTTTTATAATAGTAGTATTTTTAATGACATTATTATTATAAATTTCGTCAAAATTCATTTTGAAATCATCAATAATTGGTTCGAAAATTTTATTGGAATTTAACAAATAATTAAATCTTGATAGTAATATTTGATGATCAATAACCACTTCGTCTAATTGCATTTTTATTTGTGCCGACTGATTTTCTGCAGTAATCTTTTCTAAAATATTGCTTTCACCTTTATTAAAACGAAGTGTCGATTTTCTTAAAAATTCGTTATAAATACTATCATTATTTTTCAATAAGTTTTCTTTTTTTGCAAGCCCAATTAATTCGTTGTAACACAATGATATTTCTTTAATAAATTCGTTTTTTTGAATTATTTCAATTAAATTCCCTGTTTTAAATTCCTCAATTAACAGTTGTTTTTGTCGTTTATAAACTGTCGGAAATTTAATATTTTGGGTAACACCAATTTTCAAATCGTTAATAGTTGTATTTATCTGACCATATTCGACACCAATTTCTGTATTTGGAATATCATATCCAGTTTTTGTCATTTTTTGTAAATATTCTGAATAGAGTTTGTTATTTTTAACACTCAAATTATTTTGTAATCCAATTTCTATGGCTTTTTGCATTGAAATTTTTTCTTGTGCATTTGTATTTTGAAAATTAAAAAGCATCAAAGAAACAATTAATACTGTTGCTAATTTTGGTTTTTGAATTTTGAATTTTGAATTATTCTCAAACATAATATATAATATTGGTAATACAAAAAGTGTTAAAAATGTTGCTACCATTAGTCCGCCAATAACTACAGTTGCTAATGGTTTTTGCACCTCGGCACCCGAACCGTTGCTTAAAGCCATTGGTAAAAAGCCTAATGATGCCACAAAAGCAGTCATTAAAACGGGTCGTAATCTGGTTTCGGTTCCTTCAATTACAATATTTTTCAAATCTTCAATTTTCAAATTTTCTTTATTTTTTTCTTTTTTTAGCCTATTAAATTCTGCAATTAATACTAATCCATTTAAAACCGCAACTCCAAAAAGTGCAATAAAACCAACACCTGCACTAATGCTAAAAGGCATTCCTCGAAGGGCTAAAAATAATATTCCGCCTATTGTTGATAATGGAATTGCGGAATAAATTAGTAAGCTTTGTTTAATAGATTTGAAGGCAAAAAATAACAGAATGAAGATTAAAATTAAAGAAATTGGTACGGCAATCATCAGTCTTTTTTTTGCATTATTTAAGTTTTCAAATGAGCCACCATAAGTTGGATAATAACCTGCAGGAAATTTAATTTCCGCATTAACTTTCCCTTGCAATTCGTTTACAATACTTTGTACATCTCTATTTTTTATATTAAATCCAACAACAATTCGTCGTTTTGCATCTTCTCTTTGAATTTGATTTGGACCTTCTGTTACCTCAATTTCAGCAAGTTGTCCTAACGGAATTGCACCTCCGTTTTGAATAGGAATTAATAAATTTTGAATATCATTTACATCTTGCTTTTTTTCTGATTCTAACCGAACAACTAAATCAAATCGCTTTTCATCTTCAAAGACTAAACCAGTACTTTGTCCTGCAAATGCTGTATTTATGTCTCTGTTTACATCCTCAATATTTAATCCATATTGAGCAATGACTTGCCTGTTATAATTAATTACAACTTGCGGAATTCCAGTTACTTGTTCAATATATAAATCGTCAGTACCTTCTACGCTAGTAACAATTTTTCCTAATTTGTTGGCATATTTTGATAGTGTATCTAAATTTTCGCCAAAAATTTTGCAAACCACATCTTGTTTGGCACCAGTCATTAATTCGTTAAATCGCATTTGCACAGGATATTGAAAATCAAATGAAACACCAGGAACAGCCTCTAATTCTTTTGACATTTTTTCGGATAATTCCTCAAATGTGCTAGCCGATTTCCATTCACTTTTATCTTTCAGAATCACCATCATATCACTAGCGTCAAGTGGCATAGGATCTGTTGGAACTTCGCTACTACCTGTTTTTCCAACAACTTTTTGAACTTCTGGAAATTTTTCTAATAATATTTTTGATCCTTGAGACACTGCTGTTATTGAGGTTTGTAAATTACTACCGGGCAAAACTCTTGTATCTACCGCAAAATCACCTTCCTCTAATGATGGAATAAATTCACCTCCCATAAAACTTAATACAATTATAGAAATTACAAATAAACCAATTACTGTTGCTAATACTGCTTTTGGTTTTTCAATGACTTTGGTTAATTTTTGAGTATAAAACAAGGTTATTTTTTTCATAACCCTGTCAGACCAAGTTTCTTGATGGTTATTATTTTTGTTTAAAAATAATGCACTCATCATTGGGATATATGTTAATGACAATAAAAATGCTCCGATTAATGCAAATGCTACGGTTTGAGCCATTGGAACAAACATTTTTCCTTCAATTCCTTCCAACGAAAATATTGGAATATAAACAATTAGGATAATAATTTGTCCAAAAACGGCACTATTCATCATTTTTGAAGCACTATGTGATACTTGATTATCCATTTGTGCGGCATTAAATTTTTCTGTTTTATTATGAGATAATTGATGCAATACCGCCTCGACAATAATGACCGCACCATCTACAATTAATCCAAAATCTAATGCACCTAAACTCATTAAATTGCCACTAACTCCAAATAAATTCATCATAATTATTGCAAATAACATTGCTAATGGAATTACTGATGCTACAATTAAACCAGCTCTTAAGTTTCCTAAAAAGAGTACTAAAACAAAAATAACTATTAATGCACCTTCTAATAAATTTTTACTTACTGTATGTATTGAATTATTCACCATTTTTGTACGATCTAAAAATGGCACAATCTCAATCCCTTCTGGCAAAGTTTTTTGAATTTGTAAAACTCTATCCTTGATTTTTTTTATGACCACATTGCTGTTTGCTCCTTTTAGCATCATTACAACTGCTCCAGAAACTTCGCCTTTTCCGTTATAAGTCATTGCTCCATAGCGAATAGCATTACCGATTCTCACATCTGCAACATCTCTGATAAAAATTGGTGTTTGATTTTTTAATGTCGTTATTGAAATATTATTAATATCGTCGATGCTTTTTAGTAAACCTTCACTTCTAATATATAACACAGTTGGACCTTTTTCAATATACGCACCGCCAGTATTTTGGTTGTTTTTTTGAACAGCATTAAAAACATCGTCAATGGTAATATTATGTGATTGCAATTTATTAGAATTAATTGCAATTTCATATTGTTTTAACTTTCCTCCAAAACTACTAACCTCTGCAACTCCTTCAACTCCAATTAATTGTCGTCTAACTATCCAATCTTGTATAGTTCGCAAATCTGTGGCGTCATATTTATTTTCATATCCGCTTTTTGCCTTTACAACATATTGATAAATCTCACCTAATCCCGTGGTTAATGGAGCAAGATAAGGATTGCCAATGCCTTGCGGAATTTGATCTTTCACTTCTGACAATCTTTCTGATACTTGCTGTCTTGCCCAATAAATGTCGGTATCATCGTCAAAAACTATTGTTACTAATGATAATCCAAAACGAGAAAAACTACGAATTTCTTTCAGTCCAGGAATATTGCTGTTGGCTTGTTCAATAGGAAAAGTAATCAATCGTTCAATATCAGTTGCACCAAGTGATGGGGCTGTTGTAATTACTTGAACCTGATTATTGGTAATGTCTGGAACGGCATCTATTGGCAATTTTGTAAATTGATAACTACCATAAGCAATTAACAAAATTAGGAATAGCCCAACGATGAGTTTGTTTTTTATAGAAAACTCAATTGTTTTTTTTAGCATAAATTTATTTATTAATCATTATAAAATTGGACTCATAAATTTGTTGAAATTTAAAAGTCAAAAAAGTATTATATATTGATTAACAAATTTTTGGTGGTTGCCAAATTTTTGATTGAAATTTAGGAATAAAAGAAAAATTATATCCAAAATAAGTTTTTTTTGGAAAATCTGTCAAAAAAGTGTTTTGAGAAAAGGAATAATTGTAAATTGGTGTGCATAAAACTATTGTAGTACATGAACAATTTGTATTATGAGATTTGAATGGTAATTTCATATCTTTATCATAATCATTATCAAAAACTTCGCCGTGAGAATAATGGATTGACAAGAATTGTAATAAACTTAATTTAGGATTTTCTTGCTTATGCTCATAAAAATGTTCTACCAATATTGGCAATTTAGCATATTCACTAATCTGAAAAGTAGTAAATATATAAAGTGATAGAAATAATATAGAAATGTTTTTTTTCAATTGGGTTTTAAAAAATTTTTACAAATTTACAAATTTATTTTTTATTTATAATTATCAATTCGTTATATCGTTCTATTGGACCTATTTTTTTTACTAAAAATAGCTCTGAGTCAAAACAATTTAAAAATATATCTTTTTGAGATTCAATAAGATTCATTGTATTAAAAAGAATGAAACCTTTTTTTGAAACAATAGTTTTTATTTGATTTATAAATTTTACTTCAAACAAAGAAACAGACATTTTATCATCTTCAAAAATATCAATAATAATTAAATCATACATTTCGGTTGTTTCAAAAACAAATTTGAAAGCATCGGAAATTATAATTTCTAAATTTTGAATTTCATTCAAATGAAAATATTTATTGGCAAGTTCAATAACTTCGGGATCAATTTCTACTCCGCTAATATTTCCATTAAATTTAATTTCCTCAACCAATGTTTTAATCACACTTCCGCCAGCAACCCCTAAAATTAGAATTTTTTTCATTGATTTTATTTTTTCAAAACCAATATTATGTAAGCCAATTTTTAAAATTCGCTGCAAACTGCCATAAGAATAATTTGCATTCTTTGAGTCCAAAACTAATTTTCCGTTTGCCCACGAGACTTCAAGAGTTTTACTAAAATTAGATTTTTGCTTAAAAATATTGATTGGAACAATAAAACTAAAGCATTTTTTTAATTCCATTAACTTTTTTGCACAAAAATATATTATTTTTGTCATTATATATAATGAATAGAATGAAAAAGAGACTTTATAAATTAATTTTCCAAAACTGTATGGGATGGAAAATTGAAGGCACAATAGATTCAAAAACAACAAAATGTGTAATGATGGTAATACCTCACACGAGTTGGCACGATTTTTATATAGGCCTTTTTACTCGAGGAATTATTGGTTTAGAAATGAATTGGGTTGGAAAAAATGAACTTTTTAAATTTCCGTTTGGTTATTATTTCAAATATATGGGCGGAGCTCCACTTGATAGAACAGGAGGTTTGAATAAAGTTGATAGCATAGCAGCAATCTTTGAAAATCGAGATCTTTTTAGATTAGCAATTTCTCCTGAAGGCACCCGAAAAAAGGTAACTGTTTTAAAATCAGGTTTTTATTACATAGCACTAAAGGCAAATGTTCCTATAATTCCTGTTGCTTTTGATTTTGGAAAAAAAACTGTAAAACTTGGTAAACCATTTTCTCCAACGGGAAACTATGAAAATGATATTAAAGTTTTAGAAAAGCACTTTATCGGTGTACTTGGAAAAATCCCTCAAAACTCATATTCTATTCAATAGAAATTTTTTATTGCTTTGGACTAAACTCAGAAAAGCTACCATTCTTATAGAAAAAAACTATTTTTTCAATTTTTTCGTCATTTGATGAGATTTTAATATTCTGCATCAAGTTATTATTATTATCATTTATCGCATTCTCGTCGATTTGATTTTTTAGATTAGGAAATGAATTTTGTTCGTTTTTTAAACTAAATAAATTCTCTTGCACTTTATTTTGATTTTCAGAAATCGGAGTAGGTGCATTTTTCTTTTTATCAGAAAATAAATCTTCATTTTCTTTTTTGTCAGATTTTGGAAAACTACCATAACCATTCAAAATCCAATATAAATCTACATCAGGAAAAACCTCTATTATTTTTAAAATAAAATCCAAACTTGGTTTGTTTCTGCCCGAGAGCAGGTGAGACATACTAGATCGTTGTACACCAATTTTATCAGCAAAGTTTGAAGCTGAAAGAGAGTAATAATCTAATATTATTTCTAATCTTTTAATGAAATTATCCATATTACATTTGTAAACAATTAATGAAAATTAACAGGTTACAAATGTAAATAAAAGAATTTACAAAAGCAAATTTACAGTTACAAATCATTAAAAATAGTACTTTTTACTTAAAGTAATACTGCAAATTAGTTTATTTTAATCATTGATTATCAATTATTTAAATATATTATTAAATTTTAATAAATTACTACCCAATTAACTGTTTACAAGCATCAATAATAATTAAAATACTGGTTTACATTAATAAACAAATATTTAAATTTACTTGTTTACAAATGTAAATTATATATTGTTTACATTTGTAACATATAATTTTAATTATGAATTACGAACTTCTTTTTACAGAAAATAAAACTAAAACTCTTTTTGGACGATATCTTTCATTAACCGATATTGAGTCTATTCTATATTCATTAAATACAAATAATCAATTAAAAATAGTTGGTCAATCGGTTTTAGGAAAACCTATTTATGAATATAAAATAGGTTATGGTCCTAAAAAAATATTATTATGGTCTCAGATGCACGGGAACGAAAGCACTACAACTAAATCTTTATTCGATTTTTTACATGTATTGCATTCAAAAACTGAATTTGCTACTTATTTATTAGAAAATTTTACATTTACTTGTATTCCAATGCTAAATCCTGATGGTGCAGCCGCTTATACTCGTGAAAATGCTAATAAAATTGATTTGAATCGAGATTTTATTAACTTTTCGCAACCAGAAAGTAAAATTTTGATGCAAGTTTTTAATAATTTTAAACCTCATTATTGTTACAATTTACATGATCAACGCACTATTCACGGTGTAGGACAATCTGAAAAACCAGCAACAGTATCGTTTCTAGCACCTTCATTTGATGAAAATCGAGATTATAACAAAAATAGGAGTGAGGCTTGTAGAATAATTATCGAAATGAATAAAACTCTACAACAATTTATTACAGGTCAAGTTGGACGATTTGATGATGATTTTAACCTAAATTGTGCGGGAGAATGTTTTCAAACCAAAGGAGTTCCAACGATTCTATTTGAGGCTGGACATTTTCAGAATGATTATGATAGAGAAATAACCCGAAAATATATCTTTTTTGCATTAATTTCAAGTTTTGAAGCAATTTATGATTTTTCAAATAGCAATGATGGTATTATTAACACATATTTAGATATTCCTCAAAACAAACCTTTATTTTATGATATTATTCTAAAAAATGTTAAATTCATTAATAATAATAAAAAAAATAGTATTAATATTGCATTGCAATTTAAAGAAGAATTGATTGATCAACAAATAATATTTGTTGCATATATTGTAGGAGTAGGGAAGTTAGTTGGATTTTTTGGACATTTAGAGATAGATACTGAAAATTTTGGATTTATTGATAAAACAGAATTAAAAATTGATGAGAAAGCTAATTTTAAAATTGGAGCAAAAATTAAAATTGAAAACGGAAAAACAATTAAAATATAAAATTTATGAGTAAACATAGTTTAGACGAAATTGACCTTCAGATACTAGATATGTTAATAGAAAATACTCGAGTTCCATTTACGGATATTTCTAAAAAAATGAATATATCTGCAGGAACTGTGCATGTAAGAGTAAAAAAAATGGAAGATTCAGGTTATATTATTGGTTCATCATTAAACCTTGATTATGAAAAACTTGGCTATTCTTTTATCGCTTATATAGGTGTTTTTTTAAACAATACCTCCGAAACAAAATTTGTTTTACAACGAATCAATGAAATTCCCTTTGTAACAGTGGCACATATAACTACTGGTAAATTTAATATATTTTGTAAGATACGAGCAAAAGATACTAAACATGCTAAAGATATAATTTTCATGATTGATGATATTGATGGCGTTTATAGAACTGAAACTATGATTTCGTTAGAAGAAAGTATTAATGATAAAAAACGATTGATGCACACCATTTTTAGCGATTTGTAAATTTAATAACATAAAAATAATTTAAACCTTATAAATGATTATGAGGTTTTTTGATAAATAACAAAATATGAAAATTCCTGAAAATAAATATATTGGATATTTTGAAAATTATATTAATGAGGCTGGAACTATTAATTTGATTGAAGAATTAGAAATTTGCCTACACGATTTTATCAAATATGTTCAAAATATTTCTATGGACAAATTTGATTATCGGTACGATGAAGGAAAATGGACTATAAAGGAAATCATTCAGCATTTGATAGATTCTGAAAGAGTTTTTGCATACAGAGCCTTATGTTTTTCGAGAAATGACAAAACACATTTACCAGGATTTGATGAAAATGATTATATTGCAAATACCAATGCAAATGATAGGAGTTTGCAAGATTTATTGACAGAAATGGCAGTTGTTAGACAAGCAACACTATCTCTTTATAAAAGTTTTTCGGAAGATCAATTAAATAGAACAGGAGTAGCATCTAAAAATAATATATCAGTAGAATCAATAGGTTACATTATTATTGGTCATCAAAAACACCATCAAAAAGTGTTTACAGAAAAATATCTGAATTGATTTAAAATTGTTTCAAAATATTTTTTGAAAATATAAATAAAAAAATTACCTTTGCAATCCAAAATTGGAGTAGAGTTTCGTTTTGGAAATAAACAATTTATGTAAAACACTTCTGTTTTTCTATCCATAAAGAAACTTAAGAAAACACAGAATACAAATTTTATCAGAATATGTCTGAATTATTAAAAGAACAAGAAGATTTTTTAGATGGTTTTAATTGGCACAACTTTGAAGAAGGTATTGATGCTGTTGATCAAAAAAATCTAGAAGAATTTGAAGCATTAGTATCAAAAACCTTTATTGCAACCGACCAAGAGGAAGTGGTTGAAGGTGTGGTAGTTAGAATTACCGACAGGGATGTTATTGTGGACATTAATGCAAAATCAGAAGGCGTAATTTCTTTAAATGAATTTCGTTACAACCAAGCCCTAAAAGTAGGTGACAAAGTTGAAGTTTTGATTGATGTTAGAGAAGACAAAACAGGACAATTAGTTTTATCTCACAAAAAAGCAAGAGCTATGAAATCTTGGGACAGAGTTATTTCGGCTAATGAAACTGGCGAAATTGTTCAAGGTTTTGTTAAATGTAGAACAAAAGGAGGTATGATTGTTGATGTTTTTGGCATCGAAGCATTCTTGCCAGGATCTCAAATTGATGTGAAACCTATCCGTGATTACGATGTTTATGTAAACAAAATGATGGAGTTTAAAGTTGTGAAAATCAACCATGAATTCAAAAATGTTGTGGTATCGCATAAAGCACTTATCGAAGCTGATATTGAGGTTCAGAAAAAAGAAATTATTGGTCAATTAGAAAAAGGACAAGTATTAGAAGGTGTTGTTAAAAACATTACTTCCTATGGTGTGTTTATTGACCTTGGTGGTGTAGATGGATTAATTCATATTACAGATTTATCTTGGAGCAGAATTAATCATCCAAGTGAAGTGTTAGAATTAGATAAAAAATTAAATGTGGTAATCCTTGATTTTGATGATGAGAAAACAAGAATACAACTTGGTTTAAAACAATTAAGCGCACATCCTTGGGATGCACTTGGAGCTGATGTAGCTGTTGGAGATAAAGTTAAAGGAAAAGTAGTAGTTATTGCGGATTACGGTGCATTTATCGAAGTTGCCGAAGGTGTTGAAGGATTAATACATGTATCAGAAATGTCTTGGAGTACACACTTGCGTTCTGCACAAGATTTTATGAAAGTTGGAGATATGATTGATGCTGTTATCCTTACTTTAGACAAAGGTGATAGAAAGATGTCATTAGGTATCAAACAATTAACACAAGATCCTTGGACTGATATAACTGCTAAATATCCAGTAGCTTCTAAACATGTAGGTACTGTTAGAAATTTCACAAACTTTGGTGTTTTTGTAGAATTAGAAGAAGGAATTGATGGATTAATCTACATTTCAGATTTAT
The DNA here is from genome assembly GCA_020720185.1 of Flavobacterium psychrophilum. Classification (GTDB taxonomy): domain Bacteria; phylum Bacteroidota; class Bacteroidia; order Flavobacteriales; family Flavobacteriaceae; genus Flavobacterium; species Flavobacterium psychrophilum_O. The sequence continues at coordinate 31,273 of DYPB01000008.1, forward strand.
CTTGGACTAAAAAAATCAAACATCCATCAGAATTTATTGCAGTTGGAGAAAAATTAGATGTTGTAGTTCTTGAATTAGATGTTGAAGGTCGTAAATTATCATTAGGACACAAACAAACTACTGAAAACCCTTGGGATAAATATGAAGATTTATTTGCAGTTGGAACAATTCATAGCGGAGAAATAGCTGATGTTTTAGATAAAGGTGCAACGGTTGAATTTGCCGATGACATTCTTGCATTTATACCAACCCGTTATCTTGAAAAAGAAGATGGAAAAAAATTGAAAAAAGGAGAAACTACTGAATTTAAAGTTATTGAATTTAACAAAGAATTTAAAAGAGTAGTTGCCTCTCATACATCTGTGTTCCGTGAAGAAGAAGAAAAAGTTATAAAAACTGTTGCTGAAGCAGTTGCTTCAAATAATACACCTGCTGCAACACTTGGAGAAAATAACGATATTCTTGCGGAATTAAAAGCCAAAATGGAAAAAGAGAGTAAAGCTAAAAAAGCGGAATAATTTTTTCTTTAATTAATCCGAAATTATTTTATGATTAATAAAATATTAAGCCTAACATTTCAAAATGTTAGGCTTAATTGTTTTATAAAACTTTATTTTGAAATATATAATCCTAAAATTATTGATAAAAAAACTACTTTTGCAAATGCAGTTTAAAATTGCACAAACAAACTTCAATGTTTCAGAAAGCAAAACTTTTATTCGATAAATATTACCCAAAATTTCAGGTACAAAAACCATGGGATCCAGTAATAATTTTTGCTCTAAATATACTTATTACAATACCTGTTTTTATCATTGCTCATCAAAATTTAATCAACCCAAAATGGATTTATGAGTTAGACAGAATTTTATTATTACTCCTAATATTAACGGTTATTCAGCTGATTTTGAGACTTATGACTAAAATTATACTCATAAGTCTTTTCATATATTTAATAGCACTAATCTGGGGAACTATTTTTAATAAATATGGTTTTAATGCCATTTTTGAAGATTATAGAACAATGCTATATTCGATGCAGGACAATCCAAATCCACAGGATATTATTATTAAAAAACTTTTGCCGTTTCCTAATAAATCAGAAATTATCGATGCCATTGAGTTTGAAAATCCAAAGATTAGAAACTTTGCAATTATGGCAGTTAATAAACATTTTAAACATTATAAAGTTAATAACGAATACAGAACAACTATTCAATGTTTTGCAGTTTTTAAAGAAATTAATAGCCGTTGGAACTATGTTTCTGGTCCAAAAGGATATGATTATATTGCTAAAGCAAGCGAATCGTTACAGTATTTATCAGGAAATTGTGTTGGACATTCTATTTTTATGGCAGCCACAATAAAATCAATAGGAGGTTCAGCAAGATTAATACACACTGGTGGGCATATTTATCCTGAATTATTAATTGGAACACAAAAAGATTTAGAAAATATCAATTATATCATTAAAAAAGAGCTCTTTGCAAAAAGTGTAAAGAATAAAAAACTCCATTATCATATTGACGAACGAGGAAATATTTGGTTAAATCTTGATTATACTGCCCAATATCCTGGCGGTCCTTTTTTGCACGAAGAAATTTTAGGGGCATTAACTTTATAACTTTTTTTGATAATCAGCAGTTGTCTCAAAAACACGCAAAGAAAAAGTGTATAGAAAAACACTTTTATCAAAAACTTGCAGATGATATAAACCACTATGTTGGATGCAAATTAGTAACATGGTTAGCTGAGTTTATATAGCTATAAGTAGTTTTTCCTCTATACCGATTCAATAAGGCGTGTAAATCAAATCCTCGACTATGAGCCTCCGTTATAGCAAAAGCTAAAGGATCCCATAATGGCGATGGATCCGTCCCTTGTGTTCCTGTTAGCCAATAAGACCAAGGTTCTATTGTTGAAACATATAACGCATCACATTCTGGTCGAACCTTAAACCCGGATTACGCATTAGAAATCTATTCCAAACTCAAACTACTTCAAAAATAATCACTTACTCCTATTTTTAAATTCAAAATACAAAAGTATTCTTTCTTCAAAAATAGTCCGTGAGCACTTATTTTTATTGCATTTTGAGTTTTCATAACGAAGTCTAATGCGTAATTTGGGTTAAAAAACAGAATTATAACCATTATTTTTTATGTTATCTAAAATTGTTATCAATTCTGCTTGCTGTACAGTTGGTGTTGCTGCCCGATTGGTTGGCCAATCCAAATTAAAAACTGAGCCTACAAAAACGCCTCTTAAATCTTTTTTAGGAATTGATTCATTAAACTCAGTGCCAACAACACATTGCCCAATAGCAAATTGAGAAAACAGTAATAGAATAAAACAAAATTTAATGATAGCAGTTTTTTTCATAATTCTTTGTTTAAGATAATAAATAATATTTTGCTATGCAATTGCTAATACTATTATTAGAAATTATCTAATTAATTTTCTATATTTCAATCGTTTAGGGGTCAAATCACCACCCAATCTTTTCTTTTTATTTTCTTCATAATCTGTAAATGAACCTTCAAAAAAGTAAACTTCAGAATTACCTTCAAAAGCTAAAATATGTGTGCAAATTCTATCTAAAAACCAACGGTCGTGAGAGATAACAACAGCACAACCAGCAAAGTTTTCTAAACCTTCTTCTAATGCTCTTAAGGTGTTAATATCTAAATCATTAGTAGGTTCGTCTAAAAGTAAAACATTACCTTCTTCTTTAAGTGTCATTGCCAAATGGAGTCTATTTCTTTCTCCTCCTGATAGCATTGAAACCTTTTTATTTTGATCAGAACCTCCAAAATTAAATCGAGATAAATAGGCTCTTGAGTTCACTTGTTTGCCACCCATCATTACCATTTCTTGTCCATCGGCAAAGTTTTCCCAAATAGATTTATTTGGATCAATATTTGAATGCGATTGATCTACATAAGCAACTTTCACAGTTTCTCCGATTAAAAATTCGCCTGCATCCGTTTGTTCTTCATTCATTATCATTCTAAAAATAGTCGATTTTCCTGCACCATTAGGTCCAATAATACCAACAATTCCTGCCTGTGGCAAAGTAAAATTCAAATTATCGTATAACAATTTATCTCCAAAAGCTTTTGAAACCCCTTTGGCTTCAATTACATTTGTTCCTAATCTTGGACCATTTGGAATATAAATTTCTAATTTTTCGTCCAATTCTTTTTGATCTTCGTTTAGCAATTTATCATAATTTTGCAAACGAGCTTTTTGTTTGGTTTGTCTTCCTTTTGATCCTTGTCGTACCCAATCTAACTCTCTTTCAAGGGTTTTTCTTCGTTTAGATGCTACTTTTTCTTCTTGTTCCATTCGTTTGGTTTTTTGATCTAACCAAGAGGAATAATTCCCTTTCCACGGAATCCCTTCTCCTCTATCTAACTCTAAAATCCAACCTGCAACATTATCTAAAAAGTAACGGTCGTGAGTAACGGCAATAACTGTTCCTGCATATTGTGCTAAATGTTGTTCTAACCATAGTACTGATTCAGCATCTAAATGGTTGGTAGGTTCGTCTAATAATAAAACATCTGGTTGTTGCAACAGTAATCGGCATAATGCTACACGGCGGCGTTCTCCACCTGATAAATTTTTGATTGGTGTATCTCCCTCGGGTGTGCGGAGAGCATCCATTGCAATTTCGAGTTTGGTGTCTATTTCCCAAGCTCCAAGAGCATCAATTTTGTCTTGCAAATCAGCTTGGCGAGCCATTAATTTGTCCATTTTATCGGCATCTTCATAATTTTCGGGCAAACCAAATAAATCATTTATTTCATTATACTCTTCTAAAACCTTCATGGTCTCGGCAACACCTTCTCGAACAATTTCGATAACGGTTTTGTTTTCATCAAGTTGCGGGTCTTGTTCCAGATAGCCAACTGTATAACCTGGCTGAAAAACCACATCGCCTTGATAGTTTTTATCAACTCCTGCAATGATTTTTAATAATGATGATTTTCCTGAGCCATTAAGACCCAAAATTCCAATTTTTGCTCCATAAAAGAAGCTCAAATAGATGTTTTTTAATACTTGTTTATCGCTGCTTGAATAGGTTTTACTCAATTTTTGCATCGAAAAAATTACTTTTTTATCGTCTGACATTTTTTTATTTTAGATTATTGATTTTAGATTATATATTCTTTGTAAGTGCTCCTACCCCCCGAAGGAGGAGTTATTTGACTTGTTGGTATGGCTATTCGGGTCGTTGGTAGCCCCCTGCTCCCCGAAGGGGAATTGTTTGGTTTGTTGGTATTGTTGTTTGCAATTCATTCCGCTTTTAAAAAATTATTTTAAATATATTTCGTCTCGTACATAAGTATTGTTAAACCAAAAACAGTGTTTTGTATATTCTTTTGCTTTTGTCAATTTGTCTTTCCTTGGCAAAGGATAGGTGTCGTCTGCATTATTAGCGTGTGGTCTTACATGAGTAACAGAGTTGAAAGATTTGTTTGGAAAATTCGTGTAACGGATTTTCTTGCCTTTTTTGTTTGTTTTAATTTCTTTTACAATTTCGCCTTTTGTAATAATTTGCTTTGTTTTTGTCCAAACTTTTTCGACTTCAATTAAGTCTAAATAAGGCATATTCCAAAATTTCACTTTTCGTAAAATAAGTTCTTCTTTTTCAAATTGGTAGAATACAAAAAGAAATTTATGTTCTAAAATATCTTTAAAATCTGAATTTTCCCAATCTTGATTTACGATTTCTTTGTACTTAAAATTTGGAAATGAAATGTCTTCTTTTGGCAAATCATTTTCTTTTAATCGAACTGTTTTTATAATTATTTCTGCTTTTTCAAACTCTTCAATTTCTTGATTAAGTTCAATTCCTAAAATTGCTTTTGTTAAAGTTGCGTAGAAACTTTTTGCTTTTGTATTTATTTCTATTTTTGTTTTAGCAAGGATTTCATTAATAGTATTTCCATAATAGGGCTTGAATTTTGAAATTACAATTTCTTCAATAGTTTGTTTTTTAGCAACTTGAATATTTGGGATTAGTTTGCCGTAACTTCCTGTATTTTCATTTGCAATTGAAGCAATAATATGATTTACATAACCTTGTTTGAAAGAGTAGGCTCTTTGTTTTGCTGGAACATCTGAAAAAGGTTGTTTTCTAACAGATAAGGCATTTGCACCTTTTGTACAAGCACCTAAATAAAAAGTATCACCTTCCGAAAGTTCATGTGCCTTTCCATCTGCAATTTTGTTTGTTATAAATTGCCAATCTTTCTTTATGATTTCTAAATCAGTTGATGGAAAACTCCATTCGTCAACTAATTTAATTATGTAATCCAAAATATCAAAATTCGCTTGATGTAAGTAGAAAATTAAAAGAATGCTTGCATTCTTCTTGTAAAAATCGCTTGTCTCAAATTTTTGGTTTACAACATTTAGATAATTTATAATATTTAAAACTAATCGTTCTTTGGAACGATATTCGTCATTTTTTAATTGTTTTAATGGTGATGATTTTAATTCCATTCCAATTTGAGCAAAATCTGCTTCTGCTAAAGAATTGGGTTCATAACCAAAATAAAATTTCTCTAAAACTTGTCCAAAATTTCCTTTCCCTGAATATAGATGCTCTAAAATTTCAGGGTCGCATATTTGGCGTAACGACTTTCCTTTTAATTTTTTAGCATACTTGATTACAGAGTTTTTGTCGCTTGGATTATATTGTAAATTCATTTAAAATTATTTTTTTTTGAATCCCAAATTTCTTGGTTATTTTTATATATTTCAAATAATTTTTGAGCATTTTCAATACTTCCAAAAAATATTTCAATCATTTTTTCTTTTGAAAAAAATGTCAACCATTTTTCTTCTGCCTCTGAAATAAATAAATTAAAATCTTCTAATTCGTATAATTCTTCTGTTGTCATTTTTTAAGATTTAGTTTCTATAACTTCAATATCTATTTTTTGAGTTAAAGCCATTCCAATTTGTTCAATTACACCAACTACTAAAGCATTTCCCATAAAAAATGCTCTTTTCGTGTCTGTTATTCCTTCAAGTTTTGTATGGTCATCTGGGAACATATTTAGTCGTTCAAGTTCAACAGGCGAAAGTCTTCGGTGCCCTTTTGAAGTTAATATTACATGTTTAAATCTTGAAGCTGATTTACCTCCTTCTCCTGTTATAATAGTTCTTGAAGGTTTATCTAAAGCATCTGGAAATCCCATTCCACCTTCGCTATAATTATATTCAAAACCATCAGCATTGGTTTTTATTAATTTCTTTGGACCTTTTAAATATATCCATTTTTCAAGGTCTTGGTCGTTAATGTAAAAATCTTCTGTAACTTCTCCATTTTGAATTAAGTCTTTTAAAAGAGTATATTTTCCATCATAATTTGGTTTGGTTTTTATAGTTGATACCAAACCATTTATCATTAATCCTGCGTTTTCAAAAATACCTTTAGTTCCATTTTTATTGAAATTATCTGATATATTTACAATATCTCCTTTAAGTTTAAATTCGGTTGGAAATATAATATTTTTGGTAGTTACAGGAAACGCTTCTGCTAAAGTTCCTTCGTCTAAAATCCATTCTTTTGGCAAAACCTCGTTTATGTTTTCGTAAATTGAAGTGCCTTGTAAATATGCAAGTATAAAAATTCTTCTTCTTCTTTGTGGCATTCCATATTCGGCTGCATTTACTACACGCCATTCAACTGCATAACCTAAATCGTTTAGACTTTTTAGAATAATTGCAAAATCTCTTCCTCGTTGCCCTGATGGTGAAATTAAAAGTCTATCAACATTTTCAAGAAATAAATATTTAGGTTTGTTTTCTTTTTCAGAAAGAATTTTGTGAATACTCCACCATAAAACTCCTTTCTTTCCAATTAGACCTTTGGAGTTTTTTAAAGTTGTTGCAACAGAATAATCTTGACACGGAAATCCTCCAACAAGTAAATCGTGATCAGGAATTTGTGCAACATCAACTGTGGAAATATCTTCATTTGAATGTCCAAATTTTCCAAAACGATTTTCATAAACCATTGAAGCATGCTGAATTTTGGTAGAAGGTTCCCATTGATTGCTCCAAACCACTTGATAGTTTGTATTTATGTTTTCTATATAGTTGCTTTTTGCTGATTTCCCATTCCAACCCTCAAGTCCAATTCTAAAACCTCCAACTCCAGCAAATAATTCAGCAACTTTGATTTTATTTTCCATTTCTAATTGTATAAGGTTATAATAATTTAACTTGTATATAATTTATTTTTGCTTATTGCTAATTATTTAAACCCTTCCTTTTAACGCACTGAAAACCCAAGCAATAGCAAAAAAG
>DYPB01000306.1 GCA_020720185.1 Flavobacterium psychrophilum
GAAATTATGTCGGGTTGGTCAACAAATACGTTGGTATCAATAATGTAAATATTTTCCTTCCCTTTAACGATTTCTTTTTTAGGCTTTTCAAACTTGGAAAGGTCTATTTTGCCAAGAACCTTTAATCCTGTTTGGCTTTCTAACTTTTCTTCAAACTGTGGTTCATTTTTTTCTGTGGTTTTGCTTTCAATTAGTTTTTTATCAGTGGTATAATAAAATGAATATTCATCATTTAGTTTTTGAAGATACATTTTCACGTCTTCGTCTAAATGGGGATAAGAACTGATAATGTTTTTGTCTGCAATAATGATTGTATGTCTTTTTGCACGACTTGTCGCAACGTTAAACAAACGTTTTTCTAAGGAATGGTTGTAACCCGAATTGGGAATAACAAAAATTGTTACATCTGTTGTAAGACCTTGTATTCTTGCAACTGTTTCAATCAGCAAATTTTTAGGGTTTTCAATAGAGCCGTAGATGCTTTTTTGCAGGGCTTTTACTGTGTCAATGTAATTACTTAAAACAGATATGTGTAATTTTTCTTTGACGGTCAACAAATGAGCAACCAACATTTTGGCTATTTCTATGGCATTTGATGGTTTTTTGTTTCCAACTGCTAAATCAGTTTTTATGAGAGTTGAACCACCTTTCGGGTTGAAAAATACATTTACATCATCAGGAATTTCAGAAAATGAAAGTCTTATGTCTGTTCTTGCTCTTGATTTAAGACTATTGTTGTAAAACAGACCTGTGTAATCAGAACTTCTAATCGGTAAACGGTAAGTTTCTGTCAATTGAAAAATAGGAACTGATGAAATATCTGAAAGAGCTTTCAAACCGTCCACTAAAAAGTCATAATTCTTTTTACTTACTTTATCATCGTTTATAGCAACAACGGGCGGCAACTGTTTTGTGTCGCCTATCCAAATATTTTTCTTCCCTAAAAGTTTTGCTCCAGCAAACATCGCAAGCAACGCTTGACTTGCTTCGTCAACTATGACAAAATCAAAAGGAGGATTATCTGTTAATTTAGATGCCTCGCTACTTGCGATAAAAAAAGTTGATAAAACCAAATTATTTGGTTGTGGGTTTATTTCTTTCGTCTGTTGTAATTGCGGAAATTCCTTTTTCTCGTCCGTTGAAACTTTTGTTTTGAATATTTTCCCTTCGTTCAATAACTTTTCTAATGCAGGTTTTTCAACAACTTCAATTAAAGCCCTATTTGTAAGTGATGTTACTAAAACGGATTTTCCTTGCCCACACAAGCGTTTACAGATTTCAGCAATTTGATAAGTTTTTCCTGTTCCGGGTGGTCCAATTAATATAAGTTGGTCTGTTAATGTTAATTGACTTAGTATAAAATTCGGAATATCGTTTTTGTTATCTAATAATGAAGGTTGCCAATTCGCCTTCTGAAAATCTTGGTCTAATATTGAACTTACATTTTCAGAAAAGTTATTTTGAACTATTTTTTGAAGATT
>DYPB01000090.1 GCA_020720185.1 Flavobacterium psychrophilum
GAGAGTTGTTTTATGTAAATCTTCTGACGATTTTGCACCAGCACGATAATTTTTAAGGGTGCTTTTTTCTAATCAAAATCAAAAGAGCAGGTGTGCTGTGGTCCTGAATAATTTTTTATTTATAATATTTCTAATAAATTTTAATTTTATAAAAAAAAATGCCAGCATTCGTACTTTACTTCTCCATTGTGTTTGAAATTTCCAACGATTCCTAAACGGAGAATACATAAGCGAAACGCTAATTTAATAATTTTAATGTGCCCATTTATTGACTATTTTTTAATTTTTTGTTTTCAAATAAAACCCTCCATAGTCCTATAGAATCTGTTCTAATAATTTTAAGTTTGTAAATACTCGATATTATTATATTACCTTCTGTTTCTGGAATTATTTGATTAATATTTATCAGTTTGTTTTTTGTGTCAAAATTTTTATAAATCCAGTTTAATTGCTTTTTTGTTGTTATATAAAAAACCTTGTTATCTGTGTTTTGAATACCGTCGTTATGCAACATAAACGGATAAAGCAAACGGGCATTTGGTTTGCCTACAATTTCTAATGATACTGGGGCGTACGAATAATATTTAGTGTTCTCATTCCAAGATTTAGTTTCGATTTTTAAGGCATCTAGTGTTTTCTTATAAGTGCTGTTTGTATTTGATGACAACAAGGTTAGTATTATGGGAACAATCAAAATAAAAACGAATGCATATAATAGGACAACTTTTATGGTTAATAAATTAAATTTTGATTTTATTAAGATATTATAATCTTCAGTTTTATTTACTATTAAAAACGAAACTATTGGAAAATAATATGCCACATAATAACTTCGCCCAAAGTAAGAAAATAAAATAGTTGAAATAACTAATAAACAAATATCGAATTTATTAAAATATTTTATAAATAAAATTATAACTAAAAGTATTATGCCACCAGAATAAATAAAATATTTACTAATATTTGAAAAATCAAAACCAGATAAATGATTTTCAATTTCGGACTTAAATTTTAATGGAAGTAAAAGGTAATCAATTAAATGAAAATTAGTTAGTAAAAAACCAAAGATTATTCCCAAAATGGTAAATATTAAAAGATTAATATACTTTTTTTGTATAAAAATTATATAATACAAACCTAAAAATGGAATGTAAAAACTTTGCCTAAAAATTCATGTGCAAAAACGCTTTGATCTTTAAGTCCATTTATATATGAATATGTTGGACTTAATGACCATGGTCCATCACTACCTAATACAGGTGAGATTAAAAAAATAATATATTTTAATATTAATACAAAAGTTATTAAAATTCTTGCCGTTTTAATATTCTTAAAATTCATATAGTTTATTTTTTTTACCTTGCAAAAATACCTAAAAAAATAATACAAAAAGCATCCTTTCATAAAAAAATGTTAAATTTTGCTTATATGATATTTTGCATGCAATAAATTAATATCTTTGGGCTATTATTAATTTTTAAATCAAAATATTATGTCTCAAAAAAATCAAATTGCCATTGTTATCCCAGCTGCAGAATTGGCTAACATTAACAACCTTGTGACACAATTAAAAACTGCAATCGCTCCTTATATTCATGCCTTAACGGCAGATGAAATAAAAGGAATGTTAAAAATGGGCGACAAAACGGTTGCTTTTGTCGATAAAGTCAAAGACTATACGGTTTCTAACCCTGAATTTATTCCAACAGATATGATGAGTGTTGCAGATTTTAATATTGATGTAGAGGCTTTAAAAACATTAGCCCCTGTTGCTAAAAATATTAATCAAATTAGTGCCGATTTGCAAGATACTTTAATCCTTTGTGGCAACGAAGCCTTTGTACCTGCATTGATGTATTACGGAAACATAAAATTTAAAGCCAGTAATGGTGTGGCAAGTGCCAAACCTATTTATGAAGATTTAAAAAAACGGTTTCCCGGTAGAGGACCAAAAGCAACAACTACCGCAAGTAGTTAAAATATAAAATTTCAATCAAAAATGCCTAAAATCAGTCTAAAAAGACTGATTTTAGGCATTTTTGATTGATTTGTAGTCTTTTTATATTGATTTTAGGTGTTTTAACATTAAAATCTAATATTTCAATATTGAAATTTAATGTTCTTTGATTGATTTTCAATATTAAAGCATTGAAAGTTGGTGTTAATTTACAAAAAAGTTATAAATAAATTATTTTCTATAACCTTAACAGAGTAATTATAGGGTTCTAATGTTTTAAAAAGCTGTTTGGCAGAATTGGGTTTAATACCAATTATGAAATTAAAACAGTCCATTGTATGATCACGATTGTCAGCCTGAGCATTTCGTCAAGCTCAATATAAACTTCGTTGAAGGCAGGTCTTCGACTACGCTCAGACTGACAGATGATTAGACTAACTTATATATATAAATGGTATAAAATGGGTCTTTTTACAAAATTACTTTATCAATATATACCCGAATTGCATCTTTAAATTTGAGGTAAAATTTTAATTCTTATAAAATTCAATAAATTTTTCTATTTGTTTTTCAATTGTAAATTCATTTTCAATCCTATTAATTGCAGTTTCTGAAATATGCTGTTTTTCTTTCTCTGATAAATTTAGAACTTCCAATATTTTATTTGCCAAAGATATAGAATTTCTTTTAGCAATTACAAATCCTGTTTTATTATCTAAAATGTTTTCAGAAAGCCCTTCGGCATCACTCACAACACATATTATCCCCATGGCTTGAGCCTCTAAAACTGCGTTACAAAAACCTTCTTGTAGGCTGTATTGCAGGTAGATATTTGTTTTTTCTAACTCTTTTTTAACTTGATTAGGCTCTAATTTCCCTGCAAATAAAACCTGATTTGCCAAACCTAATTGATGTGTAGCAAACTTTAATCGTTCTTGTTCGTTACCGTTTCCAATAATTGTATAGTTAAAGTTAATTCCTTTCTGTTTTAAAATTGCTAATGATTCGAGGGTATATTCAAGCCCTTTTATCCAATTTAAACGGGCTATTGTGGTAAAGTTAATAGATGTTGGTTGATGGTTGATAGTTGATGGTCTATTAAAAAACTGGGGGTTAATTGCGGGGGTTATTTTTACAATTTTATCGGGTTTATTAAAGCCATTTTTTAAAACCAAATTGGCAATAATATTAGAAATTACATGTATTTTATCAACTTTTGTCCACAAAACATCATAACAATTTGGATTTTTAATGGGATAAACACCTACATCGAACCCTCGAAAACTAACGGCTAATTTTGAGTTAATTGCGGCAGCAACATTTTCTCTATCTAAAGCAATCGTTCCAAAACCAAAATGCAACCAATCTGTTTTTTTGTTTAAAAACAAGCCGCATTGAATAGCGTTTTTTAACGATTTTGAAACCGTCTTTCCGTCTTTTCTATTTAGTTTGTAAAGCTTTTTTGCTTTTTTGAAGTAAAAAATATTATAAAAAAACGACTGAATTGTTTTTGTCAAAATCCTGAATTTGTTACCAGAATAAATAGAAATGCAAGATGTTTTTACTATCGAATTTTGATTGCTTTTTTCGTTAATTATCAATAATTCTACCTCAAAACCATTCTGTAACAAGCCTTTTATCTTACTATTAAAAAAAGTTTCAGAATAACCAGGGATATTGGGTAAAACGATGCTAACTTTCATTTTATTATTTATATAATTCTTCAAACTCTTTAATTTTCAAGCTCAAGTTATGTTGGTTTTCAATGGTCTTTCGGGCATTTTCTCGTATGATTTCTATTTCTGACATTGATAATTTTGAAATTTCAATAATTTTATCAGCAATAGCTTCCGAATCTCTAATTGGTACTACAAATCCGTTTTGTCCATCAATTACAACCTCATTCATTCCACCACAATTTGTTGTTAGTACAAGGGTTCCTAATGCCATTGCTTCTAGAACCACATTTGCAATTCCCTCTTCAACACTGGGCAAAAGTAATATATTTGCATTCAAAATGTTTTCTTTTACTTTATCAAACGGTAAATTACTAACAAATTCTACTTTTTCGTTTAATTCTAATTGGTTTCTCTGAAAGATTAATTCCTCACTCTTTTCGTCGGTTCCAATGATTATATAATTAAAATCAAAATCGTTTTTTTTTAATGTTTTACAAGCATCAAGTGCATAATTGTAGCCTTTTACCCAATGATTTCTTCCAATAGAAATTATAGTCAATGAGTTATGGTTAATCGTTAATGGACGATACGGAAGTAAGTCTAAATCTAATCCGCTGTAAATTACTTTTATTTTATTTGGATCAATTCCGTATTGTAAAACCTCTTTTTTCATTGCATTGGAAACCGCATGAAATCCATCAAGTTTTGGAAAATAATTTTCAAAATTCTGACGCAATTTTTCATCAGAATAAGGGCTAATAGTAATGTGAGTGCCTCTCAAACTTAAAAACAATTTTATACCAAACTGTTGTACCCAACTCCATTCAGCAACACCTTTTGCCCATTGCAAATGAAAAATATCTGGTTTGTGATACAAAACTGGATAATACTTTACTTTTGCTACTGTTTTTTTACCAATAATTTTATCTAATTTTTGTTTGTTTTTAAAATCAAAAATAAATAATAAAATTGTGTACTTCAATACAATTAAAAATTTATCTATTTTGTTTTTGTAACCAAAATTTTTAATGTTTCCCAGTTTGTAATTAACCCTTTTAGTTTTATGTCCAAACAATAAAATAGTGTTGTTTTCTGCCAATCCTTCAATCAATCTTTCTATAAAAGTTGTAGATGGAATTTCGCCTGAATAAATTGCTATTTTTTTATTTTGCATCTGAACTATGTTTAAAAAATAGTGATAAAGTTAGTAACATACTTACAGAATGTGAATAAAACACATCGTTTTTTGTTTTAAATTTTTGATAAAAATCAGCAAGCAATTCTTTTGAAACAATTTGATTAAAATTTTCATTTTCAAACAAATGTCTTTCTAATTCGGTTTCGTTTTTTGAACCTAAAAATTGTAGTTCCCAGTTGCGTTGGATTGTTTTTTTTGAGAAAAATTTTCTTTTAATTTTACTCATTACTCGATAATGAAAATTGAACGGAAATCGATTTTTTTTATAATTATATAAATTAAAAGGACGGTGGTCTTGCCAAGTTATTTTTGCCAATTCGGGCATTCGCATTTTTAAATATTCTATCTGAATTTGACGACCAGCCAAATATTTTTCTGGAATTGTACAAATAAATTCGCACATTTTATTGTCATAATATGGTACTGAAATAGGTCTTACGGATTCAAAAATTGACAAATTTGTACTCGTCCATCGAGATGCCCAATATAAACTTTTAAAGGCTCTAATTTGTGCATTAGCACTATTTTTAATATCTATTTTTAATAATAATTCTTTGATTCTTTGTTGCAAATAATTTTCAAAAGAGCCTTCTATATTCCAAGATTTCCATAATGAATTTGCCAATTCCAATCCACCTTTTTTGACCACTTTTTTGAAAACAACTTTCACTTGTTCCTCTATTGATAAATTATCCGAAACCCCCATATCATCAAACAACACATCGCCCCAGTGTCCTAATGAAAATAATTCTCCCATCCTGGAATATTCGTCAATAAAAGCCATCTGTCGAGGATGAGTAAACTCGGAATAACAGCCATTTATTTCTGACAAATTATCTATTTTATTCCATAGATAATTGTATGGAACTTTCCAGTTTTGTAAAGGAAATTTACACGCTTTTGCTATTTTTTGAGCATATTTTGTTTCATTATGACCGTTGGTAAACGAATAACTATAAGCATTAACTTCATTTTTTAGATGAAATAATGCTGCGGCTTGACTGCGACTATCTAAACCGCCAGAAAGTGGTAAAATAACTTTTTTATTGCCTACTTGTTCTTTAATTATGGTTTCAAAAAGTGTGGCAAACTCATCAACAATTTCTTTTAATGGTCTTTCAATAGGTTTATAATACCAATTAAAATAAGCTTTTTCTGATATTATTGTATTTGAAATTTCGTCAATCTCATATTCATGTGCAGGTTTAAGAGCCTTTAAATCTTTAAAATAAGTATCATCATCCAAGAAAAACCCAGTTGCCACAAAAATACATATTGCTTGATAATCAAGTTGCGTTTTTGTGCCAATAAATGTAGGCTTTGATGGAATTATTGGAATTTTTAGGGTCATTTATTTTATGCAATTTTTCATGTTCATCAATAGATATTTATTCAGAAAAATGATTGATATAATATTGTCTTAATGAATTATTGATTACTTTTTTATTGTAAACTTGAGTTTGATAATAATTTTATAGAAAAAAAATAAATTTAGCATACAAAGACAAAAGTTATACATTTAATATTTTGCTTTATGGATTGCTGCACAAAATTACTGATTTATTTTGTAATACAGACGAGTTTTTTAAAAAAAAATCATATCCTTTTATTATTGAAAATAAGCCCAATAGAAGCACTATAATGAGTGTTGTAGATTTTTTGTTTGTTGTTTCAATTGAAACCCAGCAATGTAAGATGTGGCAAAAATTATGTTAAAGAAAATCAGAAACGATTTGTTAGAATGGATAAGTTAGCGAGAACTTTAGAGTTGCCCTAATAAAAAAAATGTTTAAAAAATTACTTATTGTCAAAAATTTTATTATTTTTGTTGATGTCTTCAATTTTTTAAGGGTCTTACATTGAAGAATAGCCTAACCCATATTTTTTTTGAGAAACACGCACAGATATTAGTTCTGCTCTTTGTACAAAATTAATTGAAAAAGAGAAAAACTAATCCCGTTTTTTATGTTTTTTTTAAAGATTATTATGAACCTAGTAAAAATACAAATCAAATAACAGTAATAATAAAGATATATTTTGTCAAAATCAATTAAACATATCGCCATAATTCGGCTCTCGGCAATGGGAGATGTTGCTATGACAGTGCCGGTCATTAGAGCATTCTTGACTCAAAACCCAAACATTAAGATAACAATGGTTTCTCGACCATTTTTTAAACCTATGTTTGCAGAATTTCCTAATGTTTCCTTTTTAGAATTTGATGAGCACGACAGACACAAAGGTTTTTTGGGGATTATTAAGTTGTTTTTTGATATTAAAAAACAAAAAATTGATGCTTTTGGTGATTTGCATAATGTTTTAAGAACAAAAATTGTAAGAACATTATTTTCTATTATTAGAAAAAAAACAGCCGTTGTAAACAAAGGACGAAAAGGCAAAAAAGCACTCACTCGAGCCGAAAATAAGATTTTTGAACAACAACCAACTATGTTTGAAAATTATAAAAAAGTGTTTGAAAAATTAGGTTTTAAAATTCATATAGTAAACCCAAGATTTCCTAAAAAAGCAGTTTTAGGTAAGAAAATCTTAAAAGTAATAGGTAATACGGATAATTTAAAGTTATTGGGAATTGCACCATTTGCACAACATCAAGCTAAAGAATATCCTACTGAAATGATGCGGAAAGTTGTAGATGAATTAGCATCAAATGCAGATTATAAAATTTTACTTTTTGGAGGAGGAAATACGGAAACTGTTACTTTAAATTCATTCTTAGGGAAAAAACAAAATGTAGTAAATGTTGCTGGAAAACTACCTTTTGATGAAGAATTACAACTAATTTCAAATCTTGATTTAATGCTATCTATGGATTCGGCAAATGCACATTTAGCAGCAAGTTATGGCGTAAAAACGATAACACTTTGGGGAGCAACACACCCTTTTGCTGGTTTTTCGCCGTTTAATCAACCAATAGAAAATTGTTTGGCTTCGGACAGAAATATATATCAAAAACTACCAACTTCAATATACGGAAATAAAAAAATTGCTGGTTATGAAGAAGTTATGAAAACTATTAAAGTTGAAGATGTGGTAAATTTAGTTCAAAATAGCATTAGTTAAACCCAAATTACGCATTAGACTTCGTTATGAAAACTCAAAATGCAATAAAA
>DYPB01000091.1 GCA_020720185.1 Flavobacterium psychrophilum
TTGCTCAAAAATTAAATCAAATCCTTAAAAATTCCTGTTGCGAGTTTAGGGTTTAAACAAAAAATAATTTTATTTTATTTTTCACAATAAATTTTTTTCTAAAAAAAATAAAAATCTATTGACGGTAATTTGATTAGGAACTATTTCTAATAAAAATAAGCATTAAAAAATGAGTGTTCAAGTTTTAATGCTTTTTAATTTTTTTCTCTTTTATTTATTTGGATTGTTTAATTTACTTCTGTTTTTGCTATAAACAAAATAAATAACGACACCAATTGCCATCCAAACAAAAAGCCGCAGCCAGTTGGTCCAACCCAATCCTACCATCATCAATACACAAGCGAGAACTCCTAAAATTGGAACTAACGGTACCCATGGTGTTCTAAATTCTCGTTTCAAATCTGGATCTGTTTTTCTTAAAACAATAACGGCAATACATACTAAAACAAATGCAAATAATGTTCCAATACTTGTCATATCACCCACAATATCACCCGGAACAAAGGCAGCAAACAAGCCGACAATAATAAAAATAACTATATTAGCTTTGTATGGAGTTTGAAATTTTGAATGTAAATCGCTAAAAAAACTAGGCAGTAAACCATCTTTTCCCATTGCATAAAAAACACGAGATTGTCCTAAAAGCATTACTAAAATTACTGAAGAAAAACCTGCTAAAATTGCTATTGTAACAAAATCAGCCAACCATTTATATCCAATCATGTATTTTTGAATTGCAAATGCTACTGATGCCTCTCCGCCTTCGCCTCTAAAATCTTCTACGGTTGCAACACCCGTCAAAACATGTCCAAAAAGTATGTATAATAAGGTACAAATTGCTAATGAACCTAAAATTCCAATTGGCATATTTCGTTTTGGATTTTTTGTTTCTTGTGCTGCGGTACTCACAGCGTCAAAACCAATAAAAGCAAAGAAAACCGTTCCTGCAGCACCTACAATTCCCCAAAATCCTCCAAAACTATGATCAACTCCGTGCGAATCAGTAAAAACCGATGCTTGTGGAATATAAGGTGTGTGATTTGCAGGATTGATAAAATTCCAGCCAATTACTATTATTAATATTACAATAACCACTTTTACAATAACAATAATTCCGTTTACGAAAGCCGATTCTTGAATTCCTTTTATGAGTAATAAACTAATTAAGCCAACAATAAAAAGTGCTGGAAGATTGATAATTCCAGAAACACCATCGGGTGAAGTTTGAAATGGCGAATGTGATAATTCATAAGGTATTGGACTCAAATGCAACACATTGACTAATAAATTATTCAAATACTCGCTCCAAGCAATTCCAACCGTTGCTGCTCCTACGGCATATTCTAGAATTAAATCCCAACCAATTATCCAAGCCAAAAACTCGCCCATTGTGGCGTAAGTATAGGTATAAGCACTACCAGAAATTGGAATTGATGATGAAAGTTCGGCATAACACAAACCAGCCAAAGCACAACCAATTGCCGCTAATATAAATGCTAAAGTTACTGATGGACCAGCGTTTTGAGAGGCTGCCATTGCAGTTCTTACGAATAATCCAGCTCCAATAATAGCTCCAATTCCAAGTGCAACAAGCGACCAAGCTGTTAATGTTCTTTTTAATCCTTTTTCAGATTCCGATGCTTCTGCAAGCAATGTAGGAATTGATTTTTTTTTCCAAATTGACATAATATATTTTTTTATTAGTTTAGTTAATGGCTCAAATGTATTGTTTTTTTTATCAAATCAAAAAAAAAGTAAGATTTTTATTTTATTTGACAGAAAAAAAGCAACAATAAAATCTAATTATTACCTTTGTAAAATGGAATTTTCGTCAAAATTATTAGAGAATGCAGTTAATGAAATGACTCAATTACCCAGTATTGGTAAGCGAACAGCGTTGCGGTTAGTGCTGCATTTATTAAAACAACCTGCTGATAAAACATTGTTTCTAACAGATTCAATAATGAAAATGCGTAACAATATAAAGTTTTGTAAATCATGCCATAATATTTCAGATGTCGAGATTTGTGAGATATGTTCAAATTTGAAGAGAAATCATCAAATAATTTGTATTGTTGAGGATATTCGAGATGTAATGGCAATTGAAGGTACAGGACAATTTAGGGGGATTTACCATGTTTTAGGAGGTAAAATTTCACCCATAGATGGTATAGGACCTAGTCAGTTAAATATCAGTTCGTTAGTTGAGAAAGTAAGATTAGGGGAGGTTTTAGAAATCATTTTCGCATTAAGTTCAACAATGGAAGGGGATACAACAAATTTTTATATTTATAAGCAGATACAAGATTATAAGGTAATAACTACCTCAATTGCCCGAGGAATTTCGGTAGGAGATGAGTTAGAATACACCGATGAGGTTACGCTGGGACGAAGTATTATACAAAGAGTTCCTTTTGAAAACAGTTTAAAATAAATTGTTCCTCTTAAATTCTAAAAAAACAATCAGTTAGTAGTGAATTATTATATATATTTGTTGCCACTATTTTTTAATTAAAAACAAATTAATCATGAAAAAAATTATTTTAAATTGTTTTACAATCTTGTTCATTGGATTATTATCTAATACCGCAATAGGTCAAGTAAACCAAACGAGACAAGCACAGATACCTGTACAACAACCTGGTCCTAGTGGATTTGTTAGATGTAGCACCCCAGAGAACGAGGCAGATTTACATAATTTATATCCAGACAGAGAAACCGAAGCTCAATTTGAAAAAATAATTACTGCAAAAATAGAGCAAATTAAAGCAGACCGAGCAGCAGGAAGAAACATTCAAACAGTTTATAATATTCCAGTTGTAGTACATGTTATTCATAATGGAGATGCAGTAGGCGTAGGAGAAAATATTACCAATGCTCAAGTTTTATCGCAAATTGCAGTATTAAACCAAGATTACCGTAGAATGGTTCCTACACCAGGTGGAGCAAATTCAACAGGATTAGCAGTAGATTGTGAAATTAATTTTTGTATGGCACAAACCAGCCCAACAGGAACATTAACAAACGGTATTAATAGACTGAACATTGCCCCAACAACTAACTCTGTAGCAAATACAGGTAGTTTTGGTGGAGGTGCAGACTGGGAAACCAGAGCAGATGTTGAAACAATGAAAACAACTACACAATGGGATCCTACAAATTATTTTAATTTTTGGGTTATCCGTGTAGGAGGAAATACCCTTCAAAATAGTGGAATTTCAGACTTATTAGGTTATGCACAATTTCCGACTTATTCAGGAATACCAGGTTTAACAGGAGGAGGAGCAAATACAGACGGAGTAGTTTGTCGTTTTGATGCTTTTGGAACATCTGATCTAAACGATGGAACTTTTAAATTATCAGCACCTTACGACAAAGGAAGAACAATGACCCATGAAGTAGGACACTTTTTAGGATTGCGTCATATTTGGGGAGATTCATCAACCTGTCCTACAACAAATAACAATAACGATAAAGATTATTGTGCTGATACACCAGCCGCTGCTGCTCCAAACTATAATTGTGTGGTAATAAATACTTGTTCATCAAC
This sequence comes from Flavobacterium psychrophilum, assembly GCA_020720185.1. GTDB lineage: Bacteria > Bacteroidota > Bacteroidia > Flavobacteriales > Flavobacteriaceae > Flavobacterium > Flavobacterium psychrophilum_O. The sequence goes on from DYPB01000091.1 coordinate 3,551, forward strand.
CCCAGGAAATGATATGGTTCAGAACTATATGGACTATACCGATGATACTTGTATGGATACATTTACACAAAATCAAAAAGATAGAATGCAAGCTGTTATGGCAAATGCAATAAGACGAAGCTCGCTAAACGCATCTACTGCTTGTCAAACACCATCTCCAACTATAAGATTTCAAGACCCAACAGGATCAATAAATGAAAACACAAATTGTAACTATACAGATGTAACTTTCCCTGTTTTGATAGGTAAAGCAGCAACCACAAATGCTACGGTTACTTTTAATGTAACAAGTGGAACGGCCACTCAAAATGTTGATTATATGATTGTAAACCCATCGGTAACATTTCTGGTTGGAACAACAACAACACAGTATTTAACCATAAGATTATATCACGATGGTTTGGTTGAAGGAAATGAAACTATAAATATAGGAATGACTTTAAATGCTAATGGAGGAGATGCAACCCTAAACACCGCTGCAAGTTCAATTGAATTAACAATAGTTGATAACGATACAACTCCAATATCAACGCAACAAAACCCTATATTTACAAAAACTTTTGACCCTTTTGTAGCCAGCGAAATAACAGTTACGGATCTAGATGGGGATACTTTTGATTGGAATGTAGCTTCATCGGCATCAGGTTCAACAACAGCAACAATTGGATTCACCTCTAATTTTGCATATTCAAGATCATGGGATAGCACTGCAAATCCTACGGGTTTAACCCCAGATAATTTATTGACATTTACAACCCCTGTAACTATTCCGGCTGGTACAAACACATTAACCTACGGAATAGGAACTACACAAGGAGGGACTCAATATTATTTTGAACATTATGCTGTATATTTAACCACATCAAATAGCCCTGCAACAATTATTACTGCAACTCCAGTTATAGAAGAAACATTGTCAGTAGGTGCGGCCAGAACAAACAAATCAGTTAATGTTAGTGCCTATGGAGGTCAGACGGTTTATTTATCATTTAGACATTTTAATACTTTTGATATGAACTGGATTATGCTTGATGATGTTGTAATTAATAATACTATTAATACAAGTATTCAAACTACAGAAAACGCAGCAACTTCACACCAAGTGTTAGTGCCAGGTTCAGGAGTTACTTATGCAAAAGATGCTACAACCTCAAAAATAATATTGAGTTTAACAAATAATAACAATGTGAATTATGGTTGTACTAATATGTATGTTTCAAGAGATCAAGTACTAGCAGGAGCTGCCGCAGTAAACTACGGAACAAACACAGCAAATGCTCAAAAAGTTATGGCAAAGGCATACACTATTACAACAGCAACCAATCAGCCAACAGGAAATGCAAGTTATACTTTCTATTTTACAGAAGCTGAAATAACAGCTTGGGAAACCGCAACAGGAAATACAAGAAGTGCCTTGAAGGTTATAAAACAAGGAGCAACAGCAACCGCTGCAACAACTTTAGGTGCTTTTGGAACAGCAGGACCAACATTAACGGCTACTTTTACTGACGGTGCAAATGGAGTATATTATTTTGGAACAGAGGCAACATTATCAAGCTCAAGCTTTGAATCCGCAAGTGATATTTTTGTATATCCAAATCCAACAAGAGCAAATATAAACATTACTATTCCAGCTCATTATGGATTGCCAGACAATATTCTTATTACAAACTATTTAGGTCAAACTATTTTTAATAAAGTTGTAAAATCTGAATCAGATTTAGTATTAAACACAACAGGATATAGTAACGGAATATATCTAATTACAGTTGTAAAAGGAAATGAAAAGAAAACAATGCGTTTTGTAAAAGAATAACAAGACGAGATATTTTAAATCAAAAAAGCTGTCTGAAATTATTAAATTCAGACAGTCTTTTTGTTATAAACATATTAGTAAAGAAGAGTTAATGCCTAAAAACGGTAAAAAATCATCAAATAAATTTTTGGAGAGCTATAAAATAAATTTTTTTTTAGCTCTTTTTACTTCGTTTATAATAATATCGTGTGCTAAAAAAGAAATCAAAATCCCTGTCAGTGTCGGAAATGTTAATAGCGTTGCTGTTATTATCGACAATCAATTATGGGGTGGAGAAATAGGCGATAGCGTTAGAAATAAATTTGCAGCACCCCTTATCGGACTGCCACAAGAAGAACCAGTTTTTACAATCAATCAATATCCAGTAAAGCTTTTGGAAGGTTTTATAACCGATAGTCGGAATATAATTTTGATAAAAAAGGAAACCAAAAGTCGTTTTGAAATTATTGAAAATGAATATGCAAAACCCCAAATAGTTGTACATATATCAGGCAAAACGGTGCCAGAAATAATAGATACGATTGAGAATAATTATACAACAATTATTGATAGAATAAAAGCTTCCGAAATTTTAGAAATTCAGAGAATTAACAGAAAAACTTTGCTGAAAACAAAAAAGATAAACGCTAAATTTAGAATAACCATCGACATTCCGAAAGCATACAGAATGGTAATGAGAAAACAAAAATTTATCTGGTTAAAGAAAGAAATTTCGAGCGGAAGTAACAGCATTTTGATATATCAAACCCCAATTATAACTATAAAAAATAAGAAAACGATGTTAAAAAACTTATTGAAGATTAGAGATTCTATCGGCAATTTATACATACACGGCTCTTTGTCAGACACAAGAATGATAGTGCAAAAAGAGACGCCATATAGCAAAGAAATATTTTTTAATAATAAAAAGACGATACAAACCAAAGGCAGTTGGGAAATGATAAATGATAATATGAGCGGTCCATACATTAACTACGCAATTTTTGATAAAAAACAAAACAGAATGATATTTTTAGACGGTTTTTGTTACGCTCCGTCAAAAACGAAAAGAGATTTAATGTTAGAACTCGAAGCAATAATAAAAACAGTTAAATTTCAATAAAATATGAAATTATCTTGGCATATAAAATCGTTTGACGAATTATCAAATATCGAATTATATCAAATATTACAACTACGAAGCGAAATATTTGTAGTAGAACAAAATTGCGTCTATCAAGATCTTGATTTTAAAGATGAAAAATCTTTGCATATTTTTGGAAAACTTAACAACAAAATAATTGCCTATTGCAGAGTTTTTAAACCAATTGATTATTTTGAACAAGCCGCAATAGGTAGAGTAGTGGTTAATGAAAATTATCGACAGAACAAATTTGGCAACGAGCTAATTATTCAGGCAATTGACGCTATTAAAACCCATTTTGGAGAAACTAAAATTACTATCTCAGCACAATTATATTTAAAAAAATTCTACGAAAGCCACGGTTTTATTACCACCAGCAAGGTTTATTTAGAAGACGATATTGAACATATTGAGATGAAACGCCCATAAAAGAAACATTTCAATACACAGGAATATAATTATGGGAGTTCCATCTTCCAATAAAAATCAAATATTATATACAGATGAAAATTATGTAGATAAAACTAAACTATATTCAGAAATTGTAAGGTTTTTTCTAAAAATAAAGCAGGATTTTCGGCATGAAGCCAATGACCAGCATTAGGAATTGTATCAAAAATTGCGGACGGAAAATGATTTTTTATATCCTCAAAATCAGTATCTAAAATATAATTTGAATGCCCACCACGAATAAAAAACACGGATTTTTTATATACAAAACCGTCTGAAAGTGCTTTTCCAACCTCCTCGATATTAGTCGTTAGCACTTTTAAATTAAAGCGAAAGTCTAATTGTTCTGGAGTTTTCCAGTATAAATTTTTTAACAAAAATTGCCGAGTTCCAAAATCTGAAATATAAGCACTTAAAACCTCCTCAACAGCAATCCTGCTTGGTTTTTTACTAAAATCTACAGCGTTTAATCCAGCTAAAATTTGTTGATGATGTTGCGGATAAAATTTAGTGCCAATATCTGCAACTATCAGTTTATCAATAATTTCTGGATGTAAAACTGCAAACAACATAGCAATTTTTCCACCCATAGAATGTCCGATGAGGTTTAATTTTTTGAGATTTTTTAATTGACAATATGCAAAAACATCATCAACCATTATTTCATAATTAAAAACTTCTGAATGAAAACTACGACCATGGTTTCGCAAATCAATTGAATGAACCTCAAACCCGTTTACAACATATTGATTTGCAAGGGTTTTCCAATTATCAGCCATCCCTAAAAAACCATGTAAAATCAACAATGGTATACCTTCTCCTTCAATTTTTGAGTATAACATATACTTTTTTAATTTAAAATTTATTTGTATTTTTTTGATTGGTAGACTCAACTAATAAGCACAAATTTATTTACAAATTTAAAAAATAAATTTTAAGGTTCCTCAAAATTTGATGTTAATCTTGGTCTTCGGCTAATTTTACAAATATACTTATTAT
>DYPB01000307.1 GCA_020720185.1 Flavobacterium psychrophilum
ATTGTTTTATAAAGTTTTATGTTTGTTTTTTCTCTCATTTTTTTATTTCATCTTTTTAAATTTACACACAACGGAAAATAATAGCCGCAGTGCCAGCCCTTTGCATATAAAAAGCTTCTTTCGTATTTACACACACAAATGTTTTAGATACGGAAAATGTTTCAAATTTAAGGGCTGGGATTGTCGGTCTGTTGCATGTTATGTGCCTTATATTCAAATTATTGTATCTATAACTAATCTAAATTCATCAATATTTATAACATTTACTTTGGGAAATGCAATACGTTTTAAAATATTGAAATGTTTATCATTTGTAGCTAAATAATTTGCATTACAGGCAATTGCGCAATCTGCAAATTTATTATCATCATAATCCTGTTCAATTAATTCCCAACGATAATATTTTGTTATATAATCAACATTTGGTAAATTGTCTGACAGCTCCATAATGCTTTTAGCTGTTTCAGAACCCAGTTTTTGACTAATAATTTCTTCATATTCATCTAAAATATCAGTCGTTACACAAAGGGTAAAAGTTCCTTTAATCAGTTCGTTAATAACCCAATGTGTTTTTGAACGTCTTGAAATTGAAACCCACAAAATGTTTGTATCTAAGACTATTTTCACGATTTTTTGCGTTTGTAGGGTGTTCTATTATGTTCATTTAGAAAATGAATTTCATCTTTTTCATTCCATTTATTTTGTTCCCAAACTTTATCCGCTAAATCCATTGCTTTTTGAGCAAAATATTGGATTAAAAATTTTTTAATTTCAAGTAAATCCGCTTCTGCAATATCCCTTGAAAATATTTTTAATAACTCCAATTGTAGTGAAGTTAATGGTTGTTTTACTAATGTTTCCATAAAACTATGAATTTAATTTCACTTCAAATATAACGAAAAAAATCCATTTTTAATAAAGTCAATCAAAAAAGGAACAAATAAAATAAGTATTACCCCAAAAAAAGTAATAAAAATACCAAATTTATATCCAATTCCGGTAAACCAAGGTTTAAATTTTGTTTTTGCATTTATAAATTTGCCTTTCAAATATAGGTCGTTTTCGTTATATCCAAGGGCTTCATTACAATTTTTTACAGTTTCAGTAACTTCAACTCGTCTTATATAGTTTCTTTGCAATAAGTTAAATAAAACAAATGTTAATGCAATATCAATTAAGAAAATTCCTATCCTTTCAAAAATTCCAAATTTTATCGAATTTGTTACAACAAAACTTGCAACAATAAATTGACCTGACAAATAACCAAAAAATAAACGTAAATCAATATCTGTCAATTTTTGCAACAAATTTGTTTGATTTTCATGCCGATATTTTAATGAATTATATTCATTATTTTTGATATTATCAATTATTTTCTGTGTTTTTTCAATCAATTCCTTTTCTCCATTATTGATTAAAATTTCTTCTGCCTTAATTTCTTGTTCCATATTTATCTGGTTATTTTAATGGCACA
>DYPB01000308.1 GCA_020720185.1 Flavobacterium psychrophilum
CTTAGATTAAATCCATAAGCTTTCAATATAATCTTCAGGATAAACAATATGATAGTTTTTTAGATTAAGACCATTTTTTTTGAAAATACAAATCTGAATAGCGGGAAGTGAATCAAAGTATTGAATTTTACCTTTTTCAAAACGAACAACCAAGCTATATTTATCAAATTTTTCTTTACTATGAATACCATTTATTCTAATAGCTTCAAAAATAAAAATTTTAATATCTTGTCTTATAAATTGAAGAACACGAGCTACTGTAGTATCTTTATTTATTAATCCTTGCTTTTTCATTAACAGAAAAGAATCTCTAAATTTTAAAATATGTTCAGTATTTCCTACCAAATCAAAACAATTAGAAACATCATAACTACAATTTGCTTTGCAAATAACATAACCATTTTTATAACCTCTGTTATTTCCCCACCAATGGGCATTTTCGATAAAAGTATCCCAAAAATAATATCCTATCCCTAACCAAGTATTTTCCCAATGGCACATGAATGGTCCATTTTGCTCAATTTCTTCCGGATTACCCCTATTCTCAAGAGTTTGATATATTACTTTCTGTTTCAAAATTAAATTTTTCTATTTTTCTATAGTATTTTGTTTTAGAGGATCTGATAAAGACATCAGGTTTAAGGTGGGTAAAAGCAGTAAAGGAACATTTGCTTGCATAGTTACCATACTTAAATATGCTCTAACAAAAGGAAATAATATAGCAATACTATTTTTATAAAAATATTCTGGAATTTCTTCTAATGTTTTAATTTCTTCAAACTTGAAAGTAGCAATACATTGAATAAAAATAAAAGGTTTATTTACGTCATCATTGAATGCTTTTACTGAAAATGTTAATTCAAACTTTGAATCCTTTTTAAAAAATATACCTTTTTGATCAAAATTTATGTCAAAATTATTATTCTTGTGATTAAATAAATCAATATTTACCTTGTCAAATTGGTATTTTTCAAGAGAAAAGGCGGCTTTTTGCATAATATTAGATATGTATTTAAAAAAAAACCCGAAGTAATCTTCGGGTTTTCAATGTTGTTAATTACTTGGTTTTCCCAACTAGTAGGAGTTTCTGAATGTGCTTTAAAATATTGGGATTGAGCAATATAATCCTCAATTGTTGGTCCAATTGAATCAAAAGATTCACTTTTTGCCCAATCTTCTAATACCTTACTTCGAGGGGTTTTATCAAAGTATTGTTTTAATGCTGCTAAAAAATCTGTTTTCATTTCTTCTGTTTCGGAATACAAAATTATAAAGTTTTTTCTAAATACAATGTTAAAACATAGTATTTTTTATCACTGCCGTCCGATATTTTTTCAAAAATAGTGAAAAAATGACTTCAATCCCATTATTTATGTGAATAATTTTGGTTGAACACGGAATTTATCTATCGGAAAAAGTGTTTTTTCAGGTGGTTTAATTGCTTTTCGCACTATTGGTTTTAATTCAT
>DYPB01000092.1 GCA_020720185.1 Flavobacterium psychrophilum
ATGATTTTTGGGACTGTTTTTTTTGGATGCCATTATTGAAAATCAATACAGTTTTTTCGATAGCCCTAACAGCAGCGGCATCTCACCACGCCATAGGCGGGTGGATATAGTCCCGACGCTTCTGGAGCAGGACACGAACGAAGTGAATTGACGAAGCAAAATGGTTTATTGAAATGCCCGGTATTCCAGCAGGAACGGGTATGCGAGAATATGATCACACAATTGTAGGGTCAAAAGAGGAATACAATGGTATGATGACAGGAAAAGAAGAGGAGATGAATTATTAAATCCCCACCCTAACCCTCCCCGAAGGGGAGGGAATAAAAAATTTTCCAATAGTTTAACCCAGATTACGCATTAGAAATCTAGGTTTAAAGTTCGCTTTAAATTGTTAGTTTTTTTTGGTTTTATAGAAACCGAAAAAAATATGCCAATTATAATTATAAAATAGTCTAAAGATGCAAGATTATTTTTTATTATACCTTACTATATTAATTTCTTTTTCAATAATTTTATTATTTTCAATGTGGTCAAATAAGATTTTTGCCATAGATGGTGCTAACATTACACCACGAGTTCCTAAGCCATTTAAAATGTGGATGTTATGATGTTCATGGTGTGTTCCTAAAAGTGGTTTTCTATCACGAACAGTTGGTCTAACTCCAGCAAAATGGCTTATAATTTCGAAATCGCAGTTTAAAATTTCTTTGATTCTTTCTGAAAGTTCATTTTTTCCAGCTTCAGTAGGATTACTATCTTTGTCTTGCCAATTATAGGTAGCACCAACTTTAAATAAATCGTTTCCTAAAGGCATAATAAAGACACTGGTATTAATTATTACATCCATTTTTAGATTAGGTGCTTTTATAAGCAATAACTCGCCTTTTGTGCCATCAAGTGGCAAATGCTTAAAATATGGATTACTGTGCATGCCATAACCTTCAGCAAAAATAATATGGTTTGCAGTTATATCTTTATATTTTATTTCGTCTTTATCGAAAATGATTGAAGTATAATCAAATATATCGCCTATTAACATTTTTTTTTTGAGTAAATACTTTTTATAATTTTCTATTAATTTTGCGGTTTCAATATAACCAGTTTGTAAAACCATTCCATACTGAAACGGTGCATCAATACCTTGATACTGTTTTGAAATTAATTGAGTAGATAAAAATGGGGATAAACTTGGTTTGTCTGATGCAACAAACCAATTATTTTGATCTTCAATGGAGAAAAATTTTCTTAAAATTGGAACTTTGTAATCAAATTTTGATTGGAGTTTAATTTCTAATTCAGAATAAAATTTTTCAGCTATTTCCAATTGCTCTTCTGCATTCCAAACTTCACTAAATCGCTTTAAAATTACTGGATTGTATAATCCACCAGCAATTTTAGATGAATTTTGAGAATTATTATCTATTACTATAACTGATTTATTGTTTTGCACTGCTATTTCTGAGAATGCAATTCCTGCCAAACCACTACCTACTATTATATAATCTATTTTCATAATTTATAAATAAAAAAAACGCTTACCAATTATAGTAAGCGTTTTTAAATTTTAATCAATTACTATATTAGTAATTCCACATATCTTGTTCAAAATCACGGATTTTTTCTTTAACTCTTGCTGATTCAAGTAATTGATTTTGAGAATTATCTTTCATATATTGAGCAATTTGTCTATCTTCATAAACATTTTCTTCTTTATAAATAGTTCCATTAAATCTTCTAGAATTTAGCAAATGGTCAAATGAAACTGGTGCCGCTGTATTTTTATCATTAAATGATTTTGCTCCGTGTAATATATCCCTAATTGAAGGAAAATAAACCCAAAATAAATCAATAACATCTGGATTATCTTTGCCTAACTCTCTGGCTTCTGGTGCAACAGGACAAATAGCAAGCATACGATATTTTAACTCACTTTGTCTTTTATCAAAATACCAAAAACCTTTTATTTTGTATCCAGATATTGCAGAGGCATCTAATTCGGTTTTGTTAATGTATTGTGGGTCAAGAACCGCTGCAACAGGAGTAGTTGTAGGACCAGGAGTTGATGATATTATTTTTCCTTTTTTATTTCTTACAACAATAGGTGCACCAGAAATAGGTTTTGGATAAAACTCATCGTAATGATCATTTATATAATCCTTCCCAGCAGGAATTGTATCTATATAAGTAAATGATGTTAACATATCATTATAGGTTTTTTTACTATTAAAATAGTCATCTCCATACACTTCTGTTATCTTACCACTTTTTATATTTGCTACTAAAACATCAAACAAAGATCGTCTATCTTTACCAATATTAGCAGTATCTGTAGGGAAATATAATGGGAAATTAACTTTTTCGTCAAGGTCAATCATTTCCCAAGTTGTTTTACCCATCAATACATCTCTATCATGAACATATCCATAAGGTAATGGTTTATCATTATCTGAAATTAATTGTGCTGGTGTTTTTTTACCAATGTCGGCTGGTGTTTTTGCATTTAGCAAATTTGATTGTGCAACAGCTATATAATTTGTTGCAAAAAACAATATCACCAATAAAAGATTTTTAATTTTCATCTTTGTTTTTAATTTAATGTTATAAAAGTATAACGGTAAAATTTAATTTTTATTGTATTTCATAAATAACTGGTGCAGCATCTTGCGATTTAATTGCGGCTCCTGAAATCGATGTTTTAATATCAGAAATTACAATTTGATCGCCTTTTGTTGCTCTCGCTAGAGCGGCAACACATTGAGAATTTATTCTATCTCCATTTACTATAATAGTTGCTTGTCCAGGAACTTTAAATGCAAATTGTTTAACTTGAAATGTTAAATCATATAAAAAGTCATCTAATTTTGCAGAAACTTGAGAAACTTGCAAACGAGATTTAGCTCCTTTTACGACTCCAGCTTGGCCACCAATTGCACCTTGTGGAGCAGGAACATTTTTAATTCTGAATACTTTTTTATCAGTAACAGATTTTCCATCGCTCATTTTTCCTGTAACAGAAAGCGTAACTTCTGTTCCAGAACCAGGATTTAAGTTATATTTACCTTTACCTCCAGCTGGAGTTAATCCAGTTGCAGAGGCAGTTACTGCATTATCAGGTATTCCAGCAAAAGAAATAGTCATTGGATTTGCTAATCCTCTATACACAACATTCATTTTATCAGCAGAAATATTAGCTGAATTTGGACGAGGTACTACAACATAAGAACCTTTAAAAGGAATTGGTATAGTTTTTCCATCTTCAATAAATGTAAAAGTACCATTAAGACCATGTTCACCTACAGAACCTGCAGTTTGAGATATAACAGCTTGTCCATTTTCTATTCTACCTGGACCAGAAAATCCTGATGGTTTAGTATCTGCATCATATTTACCTAATACAACTACACCTTTTACTGGTTCACCTTCAAAATACACATTTTTTTCTAATGCAACGATTGCTTTAAAATTTGACATCGATGCTGCTTGTAATGCTGCTTTCCCTAATAATGAACTATAAATATCAGATTCTGTTTTTTTGATATCATTTTGCCAAGCACTCAATTTTGCTAATGATGCAATTGCTGGAAATTTTTCAAAATGATAAGATAGAAATCTTATACTTAAACCTTCTTTATCTTTTACATTATCTGTATTAAATTTACTATTTACCTCAGCCAAAATACTTTTATATTTTGAATCTTTTAGTAAACTACTTAAATCTGCTCTATATTTATTGATTTTAGCCACAACTTCATTTCCTTTTGGTGAATATCCACTAGCATCAAACCACGAAGCATCCAAGTTATCACCTTTATCCATTTCTTCATAAGGCAATTTACCAGTTTTTTCTTCGTTTTCTACACCAGATACGACTTCAGCTTTCAAAGTTCCAACATAAGTATAAAAATCTTTACAAATAGTTTGTGCTTTATGACCTATTGCTGCTGCTTCTTTAAAGTGTGGATCATTTGAAGCTTTCTCGTCAATACTAGCTAACAATTGAGTATTAACATCTTCTGAAGCCTTATTCGAAGCTTCAAATTTTTCATTCATCAAACCAAATGCTGATAGTACTTCTTTTGACATATTCATTGCCAACATTGCGATGAAAACCAAGTACATTAGGTTAATCATCTTCTGTCTAGGGGTTAATTTTCCTCCTGCCATTTTTCTAATTAGTTTTTTGTTATTATTAAATGTAATATATAGTTTGAAACTAATTATTATTTGTTACTCATTGCTGATAGCATTCCACCATAAACATTGTTTAAAGATGATAAATTTGATGATAATGATTGCATTTGATCCTTCAATTTAACATTGTGTTCTGCAATTTCACTAGTTGCTTGTGCGTGTTTTTCTGAACTTGCTAACTGTAATTTATAAGACGCATTTAATGATTCCATGTGTGCTGCCGCTGTTACTAATTCTTCAGAATATTTTTTAGTAGAAGCCATTGCATCAACTGTTGGAGAAATTCCTTTTGCAGCAGCTTCAAAGTTTTTAATACTATTTCCAAGACTAGCCATTAATGCTCCATCAACTTTTGCTTCTTTAAGCATATTGTCTAATTTTTGAGATAGCAAACCTTGTGCTTCTGTTGGGTTTTCTTTAACTTCTTTCTTTTTTGCAACACCACCCGCTAATTCTGGATAAACCAATGACCAGTCTAATTCGTGTTCAACAGGTTCAAAAGCGGACAAAGCAAAGATTAATGCTTCTGTTAATAATCCTACTGATAACATCACTGTACCTGTTAATGGTCCTAATTCGTAGTGTGTGATCTTGAATAATGCTCCTATAATTACAACTGCTGCACCCATTCCGTATGCGAAGTTCATTGCTTTTTTGCTTAAAATTGCCATAATAATGATTTTTAATTGTTAGTTTAATTTAGTTTTTTGTTAATTTAGTTTTTACTTTTTCCTGTTATTTGAGTTCCCATATAATCTTGTACGGTTCTAAAACCAATAAAACTTCTTGCTGAATCTGCATATTCAAAATCACGAGTTCCAAGTTGTAATTGATAAGAAACATCTTTCCATGAACCTCCTCTTACTACTTTTCTCATGTTTTTCACATTCGATACATTAGGGTTCATTGTAGATACAAATTCATAAGCGGCAGCGTCATAAGCAGAATCTGTCCATTCTGAAACATTTCCTGACATATTATATAATCCATATCCATTTGCCTCAAATGATTTTGCTTCCACTGTGTATAATGAGTTGTCTGCTGCGTAATCTCCTCTACTTGGTTTAAAGTTTGCCATATAACAACCTCTGTCATTTTTCGTATATGGCCCTCCCCAAGGATAAGTTGCTGATTCTAAACCACCTCTGCCTGCATATTCCCACTCAGCTTCTGTTGGCAAACGGAATGCGTTTACATTATCTTGATGTTTCTTTTTAGATTTTATATAGGTGTTTTTCTTTAAAGTTCTCCATGCACAAAATGCTTTGGCTTGTTTCCAACTTACACCAACTACTGGATAATCACTATAGGCTTGATGCCAAAAATAATCATTGTGCATGGGTTCATTATAGGAATAAGTAAAATCTTTAATCCAAACGGTTGTGTCAGGATAGACTTCTGTTTTTTCGTTTCTAATAAAAGTACTTCTTTTTCCTTTTTTTGCCTTGGCTGCTGCTTCAATATCCATCCAAGAATAATTGAATTTTAATTTTTTAACATCAATAGTTCTTAAACCATTAAATGATTCTGAAATAGGTAAATACATTGTATCCATAACTTCCGTATAATACTGATCTGGGTATTTATTTTTTTCAGTGATTAATTTTGCTTTTTTATTTAACTTTCTATTTGCATAAGGATCGTCTGGAGTTCCTGTGCTATAATAGTTTTCAAACATATATTTTTCATACGGTGTTTGCTTTGCAGACTCAACTTCTGCGAAAGCAAAATCTCCAATACTTCCGTTTTTTGCACCTTTTACGCCTGCTTTCTGACCTACTTCGTCAGCAAGAATTGCCAAACGGGTTCTGATTGTTGAATCTTTTACCCATTCTATAAATTCACGATACTCACTATTTGTAATTTCTGTATCGTCCATATAGAATGCACGAACTGTTACTGTTTTTGTGGGTGCGTCTTGTACATTGGCAAAATCATCGTCTGATTTTCCCATAATGAATGCTCCTCCTGAAACTAAAGACATTCCAAATGGTTTTTCTGGATGCCATTTTTTACCTTTAACTCCTACTAATTCTCCTTTATCTCCAGAACTACAACTGGCTAATAAGGATAAAATTGCTGTAAATGCTACGAATTTCTTCATTTATTTAATTGTATTTAGTGAATTCTTAATTCAAAGTGCAAACATATTCGTTTTTTTTTTTAAAACCAATTGTTTTTATAAAAAAGTGCTATTTATTTAATAATTTATAATTTCCATTAAATATTTGATATACTATATATTTAATTGGTCTATAATTTTCTTTTTGATTTTTATAGACTTTCTATTTTTATATGGTAATTGTCTTTGTATAATTTTATTTTTCTGATGCTGAAAAAAGAATTATACCCTGTTTTATTACTATAACTACAATTTGTGAATTTTATTACACCTTTTTGTAAATTTATTTAAATAATATTCTACAGGCTATTTTTTCTTTGTGCTTTCCACCATCTTTCTGGAATTTCTTGATTACAAGCAGCTAAATAGTCGTTGTGTGTGCATGGTAATAATGAATTTTTATTTAATTTATTACCTGTAATGTATGTTATTTCAATCCACCATCTATCTGTTTTATTACTTTTATAGAAGATAATTTCATCGTCATCAATTGGAACTATATATTTTAAATAATTTTCTTTGGTTGAAAATGGATATTCATTTGATCTGTAATGGTAACCTTCTATAAAGTACCAAATAATTTGTGCAATTAAAATACTTTCTTGAAGTGTATTGTTATGATTAAAAATTCCTATTGCAGAAACTTTATCACTAATTCCTGCATATCTGCTTAAGGCACAAATCTCTTTTCCGTTAAATCCATTTGGCATAAAATTTTTAAAATTTGCAGAAGATGAGGATTGTACAGATTTTAAGTCGATACTTACCAAATCTGCATCCCGAAAAATGGGTTCAGATATTGAGATATTACTACTAACTTCGCCCAAACGATAGGCATCAAAATATAATTTTTCAATTAAATCAATTTCTTCTTGTGAGTTATAATACGATTGATATCCTATGTTGCTGTAATTGAATAAGTTATTTGGTTCTTCAATTATTATTTTTGTTAAATATGATTCTTCTGAAATTGGGTTGTCGTCTTTGCCGAAATCAAATTTGCTATCAATTGAAACTAAATTAACCATTTGTTCTAATGTATCATAGGCTCTATAGATGGAGTAAGTTAAATCTTGTGAGCCGCCAATTATTATTGGTATGATTTTTTTCTTTATTAAACTATTACATGTTTTTTGTAAGGCAAAATAGGTGTCTTTTATTTCATTTCCAGGTAAAATATCTCCTAAATCGGCAATGGTTTCATTCCAATTTCCAGAATATAAATTATATAATTCTTTTCTAATATAGTCTAAATTTACATCTTTATTTGCAGTTGTATCTCCTCTATTTTCTTTTACACCAATAATTGCAATCTTTATTTTTTCTAAATCAGGAAAATGATTATCATCGTGCAATACTATTTTGCTTCCCAAATGTTGGGAAGACAAATCCTTAATAAAGCTAATTATTTCAGGAGGTATGGGTTGTAGAAAGTCTAGCATTATTTTTTTGCAATAACTTTTTTAACGGGTGATTTTTTAGCAACTACTTTTTTAGCAGCTACTTTTTTGGCTGGTATTTTTTTAGCAATCATTTCTTGCACT
>DYPB01000309.1 GCA_020720185.1 Flavobacterium psychrophilum
TCCGTATTTTGTGAATACAAAGGCAAATTGACAAGAAAAAACAGCAGTATTAGTTCATACATCGGTTTGGGGCTTGGCGATGGTGGGGAATTCAAGGCACAAATGTTTCAATTTTGCAAAAATGATTGATAGAATTGCAAATGCTCAATTTTGCACTCCAACCCCACTATCGCAAAACTGATGTTAGCGGTTCGGGCTTTTTCTATTTTGTTTTTATGTATGCGAATTTATCCTTTAATTTCAAAAACGGTTTCTCAAAAATATTATAACTTATCAAACTAATAACTATTGTTAGGGTCAAGGCAAAAGGTGTGTCTATTATGAAAACTTGCCACAATTCTGTGTTTAGTGAATATTTTTTTGTCAACGTTGTTACAATTAATATTCCAATAAAATGCAAGCAATATAATCCATAACTAATTGTTCCCCATTTTGACAGAAGTATAAATTTAGACATTTTGAAAAAGGATTTGTCCGAAAAACATTGTTCTAAAATTATTAACAAAATAATTGTCGCAATTATGGGTCTTTCAACTACATCTAAAAATAAATTATTGTTCATTAAAATTTCATCACGAAAAATGTAAACTGTAAAAAAAGAAATGTAAATGAGTGAAATATAAATTGGTTTTAGATATTGAATTTTGGTTTTAAAATTTTCATTGGTCTGAATAAGCCACGCTCCAAATGCTCCAATTGCCATATCTCCGATACACGAAAGAGTATGATGTTCCTGTGCCATATAATTATTGTTTAATCCCCTAAAAATCAAACTTCCAATGATGATAGTTGAAAACGCTAAGTAATATTTTTTAATTGGCAACAGATATAATATTATAGGCCACACAAAATAAAATTGTTCTTCAATGGCTACGCTCCAAAGAACCGCTAATATTGAAGCGTCTGGTAATCCGTTTTTAATGATGTCAAAATTGTTTGTGAAAGTTAAATAATATCCAATTGACGCTGTTTCATTTGGTTGTTGCCCAAATGCTGATTTAAGGAATGGGAAAATGAAAAATCCTATTATTACACATAAATAGAACAAAGGCCAAATTCTCAATATTCGTCTAATCCAAAATTTTTTTATATCAATTTGACCGTTAAGTTTCTTTTCTTCAATTAAAAGATAAGTTATCAGAAATCCACTTAATACAAAGAAAAAGTTTACTCCTAAATTCCCGTTTCCAAAAATGTCTTTTTTTATGAAATGGTATATGTCCGTTGTTTTAATGTAATCGAACTCTGTGTGAAATGAGTGAAAAAAGAATACGGATAAAAAACAGAGAAATCTTAACCCGTCTAAATTTTCAAAATACACCTTTTTTGTCATTACTTTTTTTGTGTTTTGTTTATTAGCTGAATTTATGTCGTGTGGGTCTTCTTAGCCTGACCGCTAACAATCCTTTTTATATTTCGCCTTTTTCGGCAAGTTTGCGTTCTAGTTCTGCCTGAAATTCTT
>DYPB01000093.1:0-2503 GCA_020720185.1 Flavobacterium psychrophilum
TATGTTGATGAATACGGCAACGTAGTAGAAGATGGATTAGGAGCAACCTATGTTGATGAATACGGCAACGTAGTAGAAGATGGATTAGGAGCAACCTATGTTGATGAATACGGCAACGTAGTAGAAGATGGATTAGGAGCAACATTAGAGGACGTTTACGGATTATAAAAATTAAATTAAATAATAAAAAATAAAAATTTTAAAAAGATGAAAAATAGACATCAAATTTTAGGGGTAGCCATTAAAAAACTACAAAGCAGAGGAATTGCAAAAGCAGGAATTTCTAAATTAAATGATACAGTAAAAATCTTAAATGTAGATTTATCTGGAAAAGGAGCGGGACGTTTCGATTTAATTGATAGCACCACTAAAAAAGTGGACGGAATTACAAATTTTGACGGAAATGTACTAAACAACGGTAGAGATATTGTTATTGATAGTATGCGTTTTGTAGAAGCGTTAGACGGAGCAACAAGCATTGTAACGGCAGATTTTTCTAACACAGACGGAAAGGCTTGCCAGCAATTATCACACGCTCAATTTTTCTTAGAGCAAGACGGGGTAGTATTGATTGACTTGCCATTCACAGACATCAATAAATCAGATGCTAACGCAGTTGAATTTAAAGAAATTGCAACACAACCTATCGTGTTATCAGGTAAAGAGTTTGATATGTATATAAAACTTCCTAATGGTGTAACAGTGCCAGCTAATAAATACGGACGTTTTGAATTTAGATGTATCGAAGCTATCGTTTAATCATCAAATAAAAGCATAAAGATAAAGTCCCAGAGGGACTTATAAATTGGGTGCTTAGTAATAAGTACCCTTTTTTAATATAATAAAAATAAAAATATGGAATTTCAAGAATATAAAGTAATGGTAAAAGTGCCAGCAGGCTCAAAAATGGGGAGTAGTTCTCAAAAGTTGCCAAGTGGTTTTTTATTAGGTTGTTCTTTGTTTGCACAATCACAAATAGGAGGATTAGATTTTTTTAACGCAGGTATCAAAGACGATACAGGAGCTTCGGTTAATCAAGTTACAGACATTCGTAATTGGAAACAAAGACACGGTGGGTCATTTCATCAATCATACAAACCAATTAACGAAGAAACACAGGGAAAGACATATATTTTTGAGGTAACTTCGGCAGGTGCAGAAGTTCCAGCCGCTAATGATATGTATTTTCAATTCGTTTTGTTTTACAAAAAAAACAGTACAATATCTTGTGCTAAATAATTATGGAAAAAACAGGATTTATAACACGAACAATTACAGATAATACATTTGAGGTTATTGAGGATATTACTTTTTTAAGAGCCTATCCAAGCGAACAAAACAACCAACGAGTTATAATAAACGGAGTACCTATAAACACTTTTTTTGATTTATTGCCAGCAGACGGCACAGTAACAAATTTAGAGTTAGATATTAAATTCGAGCCTAGTTTAATCCCAAATATTAGCCCAATAAGAGAGGCTATATTACAATACAGAAAACTACAAAAAAATAAGTGTGAATAATGAACGAAAAAGAAGCACAGTTAAAAAATATTTGTTTTAAAATCAATAATAGTGAAAAAAATTATTTACTCACGATTATTGATTTAAAAACAAATAAAAAAATTATCAACTACAAGCCAGCCGAAGAAATTTTAGAAGAATACGGAACAGGCGAGGTTTTATTTGAGAAAATAGCACAAATGGGAGTTGCTAAAATATTAATAAGGCAAAACAAAAAAGCAGGAACAGGCAGACCAAGTGCAGGCGAGCCGTTAGAAATATCTTTTATAAACGAACAAGACAAACAAGAAGAACAAGAAAATATAAATGAAGTGGCAATAATTACAAAAGAAAAAAATACACCTATGGAGGATTTTTTTGGATTAGGTAGTCCTCATCAAATAATGGAATTATACGTAGAAAAAAACGAAGCAAGCAGATTGCGTACCGAAAATGCCGAGTTAAAAGCCGACAATAAAGTTTTAAAAGAAGCAAACGAGGGGTACAAAGAAAAATTGTTAGAGGATAAATACAATTTTGAAAAAGACCAACATAAGAGCAAAAACACAAAAGAAATTGTAGGAGCATTATCTGGTATTGTTATGCCGTTTATTAGTAGTTTATCAGTAAATCAAGGATTAAACGGAACACAACAACAAATAGATTACGGCTCGGAAGTAAAAAATGAATTGGTTAAAAATTTACCATTAATTGACGATAATGTAATACAGATGTTATTTTCTATTTATACAGCCACACAGACAAACGAAGATTTTAATAAAGAATTTTTGTTATTGAAAGAAAAATATCACATTTAAAAATATGATTACAAAAGACGTTCAATTTAAAATAAAAGTTATTAGTCCATTTGATATTTTACCAAAAGTTAAATGTTTAGAAAAATTATCGAATTTAGATATTGATGTTTTAGAGAAGTTAGTAAAATTATCTACTAATAGTAAAGCTATAAACACAATAAAAAATAATTTTTCATTTTTAGA
>DYPB01000093.1:2603-7828 GCA_020720185.1 Flavobacterium psychrophilum
CGTGGTTGCATTCTAATTTAAGCGAAGAAAAAATGACTAGATTAAGAATACTGACAAATATTAATTTTTAAATGAAACAAAGCACTCAAATAATCGGTTTATCAATACTCCTTATAACAGGTGTTTCTTTGTTTTTTCTATCTAAAAAAGGAAATAAAAACACCTATGGTAAATATTTAGATGATGAACCAATAAACGGAACGTATAGTGATGTAAAAGAAATAGCAAAACAACTACATATTCTAATGAAAGATAACGGAAGCGACAACAATGCTATAATGAAAACTTTTATAGGTATAAATAGTTCTAAATTAAAAGAAATTATTAAAGCGTTTGGAGTAAAACCATACAACACATTATTTGGCAATCAATTAACTATTTATGGTAAAAAATTACCATTATTAGGCTTAAAAACGTGGTTAAAAGAGGAATTATCAGAAAGAGATTATAGTATATTAAAAATAGCACACCCAAAAATTTTATAAAATGAATTTAAAAAAATTAGATAACGAGGACAAAATTTTAATAGGAGCGGGAATATTCTCTGTATTGGCAATCGGTTACGCTTATTACAGAAAAAAGCAACGAGATAAACAAGAAGCAAATGCTATAAAACCAATTATAGAAGAACCAATAAAATCAATACCACAACTTGCGACCCCAAAAATTACAAACAATACTCTTGATAGTAGTAAAATTTTACGTTTTGGCTCAAAAGGTTTAGAAGTTAAAGCATTACAAAAAAAACTAGGAATTAGACAGGACGGAGATTTTGGCAAAATAACACAAACAGCATTAAAAAACACAAAAGGAGTTTTAGAAATTTCGTTGGAGAATTATAATGTAGTTAAAAATCAAAAAACAACTCTTGCAACTAAAATTATACCCAAAAAAGGGCAAAAGTTAATGGGAATTAAAGAGGGGTTTAGTGTTTTTGCAGGTAAAAAACTTGCAAATGGTGCGATAATAAACTCTGGAAATAAGTCATTTACTAAAAATTATGGGGAAGATGTGGGAACTTTTATAAGAACTCACGCACAGGGTTGGTATGCAGTAAGTATAGATGGAAGACAATATTTTGTAAGAGAAGAAAATGTAAAACCTTTTTAAAATAAAAAAAATGAATACAGGTACTAAAATATTATTACTATTTGCACAACTGACAATATCTTTAATGTTATTATCTAATAATACCAAAAAAGAAGAATTAAAAATTAGAAAAATAATATTATAATGAAAGATTTTACTTTTGGTAAACCATATATTTTTAAAGCAGAGGGAGAATTAAGTAGAGCAAAAACAGATACAGCTTCAAAAAATCCAGCCCCTTACATTTACAAAGGTAAAACAGGTTGGCATACGAATAAAGGCGTAACGTGGTCAGCATTTAAAAACCTCGCTCCTATTTTAGGATATGAGGCAAATGCAACTAATTTTTTTACAATGCCCGATATTGTTTGGAACAAAATTTTTAATCATTTCGGCAAGTCAATAGGAGCAGACAAAGTTAAAAGCGATGTGATAGCACTTGCCTTATTAGATTGGGCTTGGGCTAGTGGAGATGGAATGGCTAGGCTTTGGATAAACAGACTTTTTAAAAAGCATTTTGGCGTAAATGTTAAAACAAATGCCCAAATAGTAGCCTTTATCAATGCACAGGAAGAACATTCTTTTTTTCAAAAATTTGTAGACATACGAAAAGAACACTTTGCTACTTTAATGAAAAGCCCAAAATATGCAGCTAACAAAGGTTGGCTTACAAGAATGGACGATTTAAGAAAGTTTGGAGTAGATTTTCTAAAAAAAAAAGTTAGTTTCAAACACTTTTTTAAGCGTAACAGCTCTAATTTTCTTAGGGTATTTATTAAAAAACCAACTAAATAAAAATAAAAATGAGTAAAACATATATAACAGTTTCGGCTATTTTTAATACCTATAAAGATATAATTACGGATATTTTTTTATTTATAATTACAGTTTTATTTGGAACGTTTATAAAGATATATAAAGAGCCAAACACAAACCCTAATAAGTGGAGGTTTTCTCGGCTTTTGTCCGAGTTTATTGTTTCATTTTTAACGGCATTTAGTGTATATGCTATAAATGATTATTTTTTGCACTTTCCTAAATTAATAGAAATGATGCTTTGCGTTTGGGCAGGGAGTATGTCTTCGACTATTTTTAAAGAAATGGACAGCTTTTTGTCTTCTCTTTTTGATAGTTTTAAAAAGTTTTTTTCTAATAAATTACAAACTGTTTTTTTGTTTTTAACCCTCTCTTTTTTATTGGTTTCGTGTAAAACGCAAATTCCAGTAATGGAAAAAGAAAAAACAACCGATAAGGAAACTATACAAATAGAAAAAGAAAAAACAACCGACAGAAACCTTGCAATTTTAGATAGTTTAAAAGTTTTAATTCCAATCATAACTACCACAAACAAAGAGTGTGATAGCGTTACAAATGCCAAAATAAACGAGGTTTTGAGTTTGATTAATTCTAAAAAAATTTCTGGACAAAACGAATATGGTGTTTATTATGACAAGTTAAATAAAATGCTTGTTAGTTATGCAAATGTTGGCGAAACAAAAACCGAAAAAATACAGAATATTTATAATAAAGATAAAGTTTTTATCGAAACAAAATATAAAGAAATACCAATAAGATATATACCAAAATGGCTTAAAATTTTAGCCACCATTGGGAGCATTTCTATTGCGATACAACTAATTGCCTTATACAGAAAATTTACTAAAATTGTTTAAAGATGTCTGTTAAAAAAAACATAGCTATTGCACTAATTGTAACAACTATCGCAGGGATTGTTATAAAAAATAAGTTTGACAAATTTATTAGACAAATAAAATCTGTAAAAGTACGCCCTACTGCCTTAAAAAACCTTAATTTAAAATGGAATAATGGCAGACCTACTGTAACCTTTACAGTATCTTTTGCTTTAAAAAATCCGTTTAACGATACTATTTCCATAGATGGATTAGTAGTAAAATTGCAAAGAATTGTTTTGTACAATCAAAAAAACAACCCTCTGTTTGTTGCAAATCCAAACATCAAAAAATTAAAAATTTTGCCATTAAGCGAAACTTTTATAGATAATATCCCTTTTGAAGTTGATTTATATCTTTTGGTAGGCACTATTTTAGATTACAAAAATTTAAAAATGGATAGTTTTAAGTATGAATTGATTATCTCGGTTCTAGGTACTGAACACATTATAAAACAGCAATAAATGGATTTAGTACAACAATTTAACGCATTAAATGGTATTGAAGTAAACCGAAAAACACTTGAAAAACTTTTAGAGTTAGCAGAGAAGCAAAGACATACCCATATTCAAAAAAGAATAATTAAGGTTTTAGGGCAATACAAAGATGACCGATTTAAAATTGAATTAGCAAACCTTGTTGAGCCTTACGGATTAAACGGAGAGCAACATATAGGGATAGAAAAAATTGCCTTAAATAATTGTGGCAGACTAAATGCTGGTTACAAATATCTTAAAGGTGGTGAAATTGTTGAAACGAAAACAAAAAAAACAACTCCTAGAAGAAGAAAAAATGCACAAACACCAAAGAAACCAACAAATAAAGTTACTAAAAGTATTATTGAAAATGAAAAAGTTGCTCCACGAGTTACAAAAAACGTACAAAAAACATCTGTAAAAATTAAAAAAATTCCCGAAAGAGGAATTACAATCACACACAAAGAAAGCAATAAAAATGCTAAAAATGTTATAGAAGTTCCTACAAAAAATATCAATATTGATACAAAACGTTTTCAAAATAGAGATAAATTAAACAAAACAGTTTTAAATAATATTGTTTCTAACTATTCCAAAACAAAACTAGACCCAGTTATTTTATGGAAAGACAAAACAGGAAAAATATTTTTATTAGCTGGACATCACAGACTAGAAGCAACAAAAATAGTAGGAGAAACACACATAGAAGCTAAATTTTTTATAGGAACGGAAGCCGAAGCAATACATTATGCAAAAGTAGAAAGCAACGCTAATAGAAGCCTAGAAACCCCAATAGAAAGAGCAAAAATATACCGTGAAATTCCCAATAAAAAAGAACGTGTTGAAAAAGCAAAAAGTATTGAGGGAAAAAATGCAAGCTATATTTTAAATCTAAGCTATTTAAACCCAAAAGGTGTGGTTATAAATGCGTTAAGCAGTTTTGAAGAAACTACGGACAAACAAAATGCAACCATTATAGAAAAAATTGCAGATTGGATTGGCGAAGCACGAAAAACAAACGAAAAACTTACCAACGCCCACGAAAAAGAAATGTTTGACTTTTTACAAGACAAAACACAGTCAGAACGCATCAACACAAAAGCAGAATTTTTACAAAAAATTCATGCCATTGTGGGAGGTTTTGATTTTAATGAAAATAGTGTTTTGAATTTAAAACGTTTCAAATATAAAAGCGAGGGTGAAAGCGTTTACGATGTAGAATATCAAGAACTAAAAACCAAAATAGATAAACTGATTGAAAACCGATTAGAATTAAAAGATAGGATTTCAAACCCAAAAAATCCAAACTACATTAATTCAAATGCAAAAGATTATAATGTTGTTTTAAGTGTGTTTGACAAACAAACGCAAAAATATACCGAAGAACTAAAAGATTTGCAACAAAAATTAATAGAACTTCAAAAAAACAAAGGAAGCTATACTAATGCAGGAAGAAATCAAGTGGGATTGTTTGGAGTAAAAGCATTTAAAAAAATTAAACTTTCAGCTTACACAATAGCCTCTAATTGTACCGATTTAACTGATGCAAATGACGGATTTAACGAAGTTTATGATGCTATTGAATACTACAAAAAAAACCACAAAAAAATACCTAATTTTTTCTATTTAAGAAGTTCAAAATTAGTAGATAAAATAAAATATTTCGAAGAAAATGGCTTAAAAGGAACAGCACAAAACAAAGAAACTATTGCTTTTAATAAGCAAATTTTATTAGCGAAACGTAACGGATATAAAAACGAAACAAAATTTAATTTAGGAATATCAAAAGATATTTTAGAAAATATAATTGGTAAGCATAATATTACACTCACAGGGTCGGTTATAAACAAAGCAATGAAAAAAGATAAAGCACATTGTTTGCGTTGGGAACACTTAATAAATTTGCCTGATAACATAAATAATCCATTAGCAATTTTTAAAAGTATTAAATCAGGTTACGTAATACTTA
>DYPB01000310.1 GCA_020720185.1 Flavobacterium psychrophilum
CATCAAAAGCAGTAAACTTAATTTCAAAATCATCAAAGAAAGACAATTTTTCTTGAGTTGCTTTTATTAAAAATGAATTATCATCGACTACTGCTATTTTTATCATTTTTCAATTTTTTATAAAATTAAGAAAAACCATTACTTAATGGGATTAAATAATGGTTTTTTATGAATTGGTTTAATTTCTAATTAATTACAATATTTGTAAAAGACCCCGAAACAGAAGTTACGCCTCCACCAGATCCTGTTGCGGTAAATGTTCCTGATAATTTATTATTTGCATTAGTTGTAATTACTACACTTCCAGAAGTTGGCACAAAAGCTGCAGACATTGAAGCACTTTTGTAATAAAAAGCATTGCCAGAAGCCATAATATCATAAGTTGCTGGTGCAATGGATGTTAAATTAATTTCATAAACCGTTCCTGCACCTGTGTTAGTTGCGAAAATTGTTTTATACTGATTACTAGCATAAGGATTATTAACAGTTTGTTCTGTTGCTCCACCATTTTCTGTCCACCTAAAACCATTACCTGCTACTGGAACTGTTGGAGTTGGAGGGGCATCTTCGTTTTTGGAACAAGAAAAAGAAGTAATTGTAAACAAGGCAATTAGTAATAAAGAAGATAATTTTTTCATAATTTAAAAATTTTAGCGTTTTGTTTTCATTAACATAACAGGACAAATTTACAATACTTGTTAATACAAAAAAATACGACATTTATCGTATTTTTTACTTAAATAGCTTTGTCAAAGTTTAAAACTTTGACAAAGCTATTACTCTTTAATAAATTTTGAAGTGCTTATAGAATTAGTATCCATTACTTGAAGAACATAAATTCCATTACTCAAAATAGAAACATCTAAAATCAAACTATTACCCGAAATGTTGCTTTTTTCGAAAACGATTTGTCCTGTGATGGCTATTATTTTTATACTGGCTTCTTCCAAACTATTTTCAAACGAAAGATGGAGTTGACTTGATGCCGGATTTGGATATAATGAAATTGATTTTTGCTCAAAACTTTCGTTAGACAAGCTAATATCAGAACCACCTTTACCTATTGCAAAATCTGAGAATGAGGTTAAATTACTATTTTTAACTGTAACTACTCCGCCACTTGTTGTACCCAAATTGTATACACCAGTTGCTGCCCAAGACGAAGTACTATTGTCTCTTTTAATAACAATATATTCTCCAACATTTGCACTTGTATTTGTTGAGTTTTGAATTTTTAAAGTCACATCATAATTCCCACTTGTTGGTTGGTTTTTTGTGCTAATTTTAAACCAACCACCATCTAACGCATTTGTTATTGCAACACCGTTGTATGATGTACTTGGTGTTGTTCCTGTGATTGCACCAGCTGTAAATGTAGCAGAAAGCTTATCAGTGCCAACTAAATTATTTGCATCAATAATAGCAGATTGCATAAAAGAAGCATTCCCCATTGGA
>DYPB01000311.1 GCA_020720185.1 Flavobacterium psychrophilum
GTATCTTTCTTTGGTTATTTCTACAGGGATAATGGAAGAAAAGTATTTTATGTATTCTATGCTTTGTTTATCATTCTCTTCAAATCCAAAATAGGTAGCGGTACGTTCTAAGGTTATAGGGTCGTATTCAAAGAAAATTTTTCCTTTACCATTTTCGCATATCGTTACAGGTTTTTTAAATAACCAAAACCCTTCCAGCGTTTTGAAGGATGGAAGGGTTGTGGAAAGGTTGAAAAAAAACTTTGCCATTCTAAAGTTTCGGAATTAAAACTTTTACAAAGTGGTATGATAGTTTGTTTTATTAAGAATGAGTTATACGCAACCAGTTGCCTTAGAGCCGCAAAGTCAGGAGACATTTGCGGAGCGTGTTTGTACACTATACACAGCTGAGGGTATAATTTATTAAATACATATTTGTTGACTTTTATGTCACAATATAAGATAAGTACAAATTTAATAGGCAGAATATCAAAATAAAATTTAGATAGTAATCAAATGTACTCATCTAATAAAAATCTTTAATATGTTCTAAAACATAAGTTGCACGTTTTTTAACATAATCGTTACCACCATTATTAACGAATTTTAATAAAATATATTCTTTATCGGTAATTCTAGATTTTGGAACTCTTGTTACTAATTGCCATTGAGCATCATTAAATCCTAAAATTAATGACATATTTACAATTTTAATATAATTAATTTCATTTAAAATATTTGAAGCATGTTCTACAAGTCTTTCAGATTCATTATCAATAGCAATAGCATAAACAACATTTCTAACAAACTCATCATTTAAAAAATTACTTTCAATCCTAATTTCATCAAAAAAAACACTTTCTAATTTGTCAAATTCAGGATATTCTTCCTCCCATTCTCCCGATAATTTATTATTATGACTTAAATATATTTTTTGAGAAAACCTTGTTGATTTATATTCTTCTGGAGTTAAGCCAGACCATTCCCAAAATGTATTAATGCTATTTTTTAACATTATTTTTTAATTTTTTAATACGGTTTATAGGGAATAAAGTGAACAAAACCTTGTTGTGTCGATCTTATCATTACCATGTTAGTTAATCCTAATATTTCATTTGTACTCTGATGAATTGCAGTTCCAACATTATAATTTAATTCAATGACGTACCCTCTTGAAGATTCCGAAATTACATTATAATTCAAACTATGTATATCGTCTAATATTTGTTCTGGGTCTACTTGTAATACACTTCTCCCTTCAAGATGTTGTGTTCCTTTGTAATCAACTCCTTCTATTCTATATTCATTTGGAATATGTTTTGCTTGTTGTCCATAATTCACACCTTTAATATTTTCATTTACGTTATAAGTACCTGTTGTCGTATTTGTTGTGCTAACAGCTTTTGGTGAATTATTAAAACTAAAAACACCTCTTCCTTGAGCTACTGTATTTCCGTTCCAAAAA
>DYPB01000312.1 GCA_020720185.1 Flavobacterium psychrophilum
GGTGTGAGATGCTCACCGATAGGCTTTTAGTCTATCGGCAGTCTACTCGATTATGCGTATTTGTCATTAGTCAATTTTAATCCTGTTGTAAGTATTTCATATGCAAATGGATTGTTTTGATTAAATTCCAATTTATCAAAAGGATGCGGTTCTATTGACAAATCGAAATTTCGTCTCCATTTCATAAGTTGTAATTGCATATCAATTCTATCGTTTAAGTTTTGGAATACAATCGCTACATCTATATCACTATCTGAATTTTGTTTGTTTCTGGCATAAGAACCGAATAAATAAACTTGATATAAATTTAACTTTTGTTCGTTCACTAAGTACGATACATATTTATTGACTATTTCAATTGCGTATCTATTATCCATTGTCGTATTTCTTTAATATTTTTAATCCACGTTGTGGTATAATCCAAAGTGCATTTGTTGTAAAATGCTAATTTATAATCGTCATAGCGTGCATTGATATTAAAAGTTGTAATTGTATCAAGTATATCCATTTGTTCGTTAGTAACTTGAATATTACATCTATTTACTAATTTAAGTAAATCATGCAGAAATGGTGGATGTTTTTGATTTATTTTTACATAAACCGCTTTAATTAATTTTTCAACAACAAGATGTCCAATGAATAATGCCCAATTATACCGTTTTATATTGAACATATCTAACATTGTTGCAAAATCATTATCAGACATTTCAATCCAATATTTAACA
Organism: Flavobacterium psychrophilum; assembly: GCA_020720185.1. GTDB lineage: Bacteria > Bacteroidota > Bacteroidia > Flavobacteriales > Flavobacteriaceae > Flavobacterium > Flavobacterium psychrophilum_O. The sequence goes on from DYPB01000312.1 coordinate 726, forward strand.
ATTTTTTCAACATCTAATTCTGTGTCATTATTTTGATTTAGTGTTATTTCGTTATTATTCTCCATTTTATTTTTAAAAATTTGATTATTCCAAATATACAACATTATTTCAAATAATCACTTGGATTTATATTCTGAATTTCAAAATCTTTATCTGGCTCTCTCTCAATAAAAATTGCTTTACTTTGACCAAATTCCCAAAATTTGTGTATGAATTTAATTGCATTTTCTGTTGAAAACTTTTTGCAACTATAAATATCAAATTGTAAATACTTTTCAACAGTCCAATAATGAAAGGAAATATGAGAAGTTACAATCCCGATTATTCCAGTCCATGCCTTTTGATGACTAAATTTTAATTGTGGTTCTATCAAGCATTCCATTTTAATTTCCTTGACTAAATCAAGCAAAAATGATTTCAAAACATCATGCTTATCTTCTCCGTAAAATCGTTTTACTTCGGTTTGAATTATCAAATGATGATGAATAATATTCATAGGTTTCATTTTTGTTTACTACGCATAACGAAAAATTGTTGGCGGCGTTGCTTTTTTTTGTGGGGTTTGAAAGTAGAATGTTCGTGTTACCGAAAAAGCTCCTTTCTTGCACAAATGTTCGATTACAGACCAATGCCCACAAAAAAATAGGCAACTGAACGCAAATTATATGTGTGTGCCCTGCATGAGTGCAGTACACTGACAAATTTAGCAGAAAAATTT
>DYPB01000313.1 GCA_020720185.1 Flavobacterium psychrophilum
ACCGAAAGATAAGGCTAATTTAGTCCGCAACCTCGCAAATTGCTGGACCGTTGGCAGAAAATTTTGACCAGCGTTCGGGCTAAAAATAAACTTCTCGAAAACTGAAAATCTAAAATTCTTTTGCTGACGGTCGGAAAAGCCGAAACAGCGACTAAAAATAATCTGAAAGTAGGTAACTTTAAATTTACTTAAATGAAGAAAAATTTACTTTTAGTTTTCGTGTTTGTTTCAACTTTTGGATTTTCACAACAAGTTTTGAAAAGAATAACAGACACTCCAACGCATACAATTATAGAAATGTTTGCTTTACCTAACGGTACTTCTCTACCATACACTTTCGGAAATTGTAATATTGATTTAGGTATTTCAAGTTATCAAGGTACAATAATAATTTACAATCCAATTGATAATCAAGTTTATTCGCCTTCAAATGGTTCTTCAATTATAACAATAACAAGCCCTAATATTAGTTTAGGTAATGGAACTTTTAATTTTAGTAGCATTTCTGAACAAAATTTTTATAATTTTCAATATAATTCTACATCACCAATATTAAATATTAACATTTTACAAGTTGATGGAAATGCCGATGCTTTAGAGGATAGTAATAGTTTTCCAGATTTGCTTTATACAAAGTTTCATTTACCTAAACAATTAGATAATGGTAACACATTGCCTAACAATTTATTAGCAATTCTTAATTCAAGACACGTTGAACCTTTAGGTTCATGTCCAGCTCCAAGTAGTATGAGATTGGGCTTTAAATTTAACGGAACAACTTGGGTAAGTGAATTAGTTGACCCAAACGGTAATGCTTTTGATGTTTTACAAGAAATTGGAACTAATGGTCAGCTTTTAAGTTTGTACAATTTTAATATTCAAAATTACCTTTCTATTTTTCCAAATCCTACAAACAATTTTATTACAATCCAAAACAAACATAATTCAACTGATAATTTTGAATATAAAATTGTAGATTTAACAGGTAGAATTGTAAAAAGTGGTAGCTCAAAATTTAACGAACAGATAAATATTGAGAGTATAACAAGTGGAAATTATATTATTCAAATTCAAACAGATAGTAACCAAAATTTTACTCAAAAAATACTAAAAATATAAATCAAATATTTTGTATTTTTGCAGAAATATTTTAAGTGATGAGTAAGAAATTAATATCGTTTGATTGGGCAATAAAAAGACTTTTGAGAAACAAAGCCAACTTTGTAGTGCTTGAAGGTTTTTTGAGCGAATTGTTGTTTGACAACATCAAAATAGAACAAATTCTTGAAAGCGAAGGCAATCAAGAAACCGAAGACGACAAGTTTAATCGTGTAGATATTTTAACTCATAATTCTAAAAATGAATTAATTATCATCGAAATTCAAAGCACTTACGAAATAGATTATTTTCATAGAATGGCTTATGGCACTTCAAAAGCTATTT
>DYPB01000314.1 GCA_020720185.1 Flavobacterium psychrophilum
ATCAAACTATGCAAATCATCGGCTTTTATTATGCCATCTTCATCCTTGTATTTTTCTACAAATTCAAAAGGAAGAACAAATAAGTTGTCAGAACAATTTTCATCTAAAAACTTCCTTGCTCCCTTGTCGGCTGACTGAACTTGATAAATTTCGTTAGTTTTTTCATCAATTATAAAAGCGTTACTCTCCTTTATAATAACAAATTCTTTGAAAAAGGTTTTTTGATTTTCTTGATAAAGTTTAATAAGCGATTTAATTTCTTCTGCTGTCGTTAATTCAGAAATTATATCAGCTTGATTTGGTTGGTAAATATTTTTAAATATTTCTTCCGATTCTGAAATCAAATACGGATTAAGTTCTGGAAAGTGTTCATCTTGTTTTATCTTATATACGTTTAGCCAGCTTGGTGTTTTAATATTGCCAATTAGTTTGCATAGCGGTTTAATTTCCGAATTGCTATCGCAAAACAAATGCAAGTCTTTCAATGTGCCATCGGCAACATTATCAAACTTTGTTGCTTCGTTAATAAAATTGAGAAATAATTTTTTCTTTTCTTTTGCTGATAATGTGTTCGTTTTACATTTATCTGCAATAAAAGTGTACATCTGTTTTTCATGGGGCATTCTTTCAATGGAAGAAAAAATATTTGGATATTCAGATGTGCTAATGTCAGAAAGGATAATTCCAATTTTGTCAAGTTCATCAATTATGCCTTCTGTTTTGGTCATTTTAAAAAAGGCATTTGAAAAGTTATAATTGAAATTATAAATTGTTCTATATTGTGTGCTTTGGGGTGAACGAACCTTTTTAATTACATCGTTGATTGAATAATACTTTCCATTTGAGAATCTAAAAAGTTTGATTTGACAAATCCTCTCTTTGGTTTCTTTTCGTAAATAGCTTTCTTCGAGTTCTTTTAAAAACGTTCTGTATGTTTTCTTATCACAAGTTGAAATCCAGTTATTTATACTTTCAAGGTTTGCGTTTTCAATAATATCTCTGATGTCCCATTCTTCAATACTTAATTTTTCAGCCTTTTTTGCTTCTTCAATCAACAATTTGTCAGCTTCATTATCCCACTGAAACCATTGAATATCATTTAGTCCAAATTCGGATAAATCAAGGTTTAATTGAAGTTTATTGATTTTTACATTTTCTGGTTTGTCCGAAACCCCATTATTAGTAGGAATATTTTCACGTATATATTGATGAATAAATTTAAAAAAGTTATTGTTTATATGGGGTTTGTTTTTCGGGCTTTTGGATAGCAAAAAATTACCGTACAAAGACAAGAAAAGATTACGGTTATTTTCTTTTTGTGTGTTGGCGTATGCAATTATGCACTTTGCGATTATTGGTAAAAGTTTTTCGTTTATTTGTGAATTAGCTTGAAGCTTACGCCTGTCATTATTCATATCAAAGGCGTTGCAATGCAATAAAA
>DYPB01000094.1 GCA_020720185.1 Flavobacterium psychrophilum
GCTAAAAAATTAGTAATTCAAGCTCGTGCTCCTTTTGTAAACACCGATGTAGTGCCGATGGGCTACCGAGTGAGCAATGGAGGAACCTACACAATTGAAATTGACCATTTAGACGCTATTTGGAATGCTCAAAACATCTATTTGAATGACAGACAATTAAGCGTAGTTCACGATATTAAAACGGCTCCTTATACATTTACTACCGCAGCAGGTATATTTGATACTCGTTTTGAAATTATCTATCAAAATAGTGCATTAGGAACTACTGATAATGATTTGTTAGCAAACAGTGTGGTTGTTGCCTCAGAAAAAAAGACTTTAAAAATAAAATCTTTAATGGAAGACATGCAAGCAGTAGCAATTTATGATGTAGTGGGCAGAAAAATTTACAGTCAAGAGGCTATAAATGGTAAAGAATTTTCAAAAACTGATGTTGCTCAAAACAGTCAAACGCTTTTTGTGAAAATTACATTAGCAAACGGTGTTGTTGTTAGCAAAAAGATAGTTTATAAAAATTAAACGAAACTTATACCCCAAAAAGCCTCAAATTTAAACATTTGAGGCTTTTTTTTGATAGGTTGCAAAATGGAATTATAAGATATTCATTGTCTGGAAGGTTATTAATAATTGGTATTACATCATTTTTATACATTACTAAAATTTACGATAAATTTACTATCTTTGTAAAACAAATTTAGAAAAATGATACAAGAATCAGAATTAATACTCAATCCAGACGGGAGTGTGTACCACTTAAATCTTTTGCCAGAGCATATTGCAAACGATATTATATTTGTAGGCGATCAAAATCGTGTTGAAAAAATTACACAAGCGTTTGATAGTATTGAATTTTCGCAACAAAAAAGAGAGTTTAAAACCCAAACAGGAATTTATAAAGGCAAGAGAATTACAGTATTATCAACAGGAATTGGACCTGATAATATTGATATTGTAATGAACGAACTTGATGCGTTAGTGAATATTGATTTAAAAACCCGAAAACCAAAAGAAACACTTACTTCATTAAACATCATCCGAATAGGAACTTCTGGCTCTTTGCAAGCTGATATTCCAGTGGATAGTTTTGTACTATCAAAATTCGGACTTGGTTTAGATAATATGCTTCGGTCGTATTGTATTGATGAAATTTCTGATTCCAAAATTGAGAACGCCTTTATAAAACATACCAACTGGGATTTATTAAAAGGTAAACCTTATTGTACTTCTTGCTCTGAAATGTTAGAGCAGAAAATGGAATCAAACCTTATTCATAAAGGGATAACTGCCACAGCAGGTGGTTTTTATGGTCCACAAGGTAGGGTTTTACGATTAAATATTCAAGATGAAAACTTAAATTCTAAAATGGATAATTTTGAATTTGAACAAGAAAGAATTACAAATTTTGAGATGGAAACCGCTGCAATTTATGGACTTGGCAAATTGTTAGGACATAACTGTTTATCGTTAAATGCAATTATTGCCAATCGTGCTTCGGGAACTTTTAGCGAAGACCCTTATCAAGCAGTTGATCAGTTAATTACCTATACTTTGGATAGAATTTAGTGATAGGCTAATTTATAAAAAGAGTTTATTGAAACAAGTTTTTCAATAAACTCTTTTGTTTTTTATAAGCATTTCAGCCTATTTCTCTCGAATATAAATATCAATCGGCACACCACTAAAATCCCAGTTTTCTCGAATTTTATTTTCTAAAAATCGTTTGTACGAATCTTTAACATATTGAGGTAAATTAGCAAAAAACACAAATTGAGGGACTTCTGTTGGCAATTGCATACAATATTTAATTTTCACATACTTTCCTTTTAATGCTGGTGGTGGATTTCCTTCAATAATTTTTAACATATACTCATTGAATTTTGAAGTAGGAATACGCATTTTTCTATTTTCATAAACCTGAACTGTGGTTTCCAAAGCTTTTAAAAGTCGTTGTTTTGTTATTGCCGATACAAATAAAATAGGAACATCCGTAAAAGGCATTAATTCTTCCCGAATTTTTGCCTCGTAATCTCTGGTGCTCATGGTATCTTTTTCTACTAAATCCCATTTATTTACTAGTATTACAACCCCTTTTCTGTTTTTTTCTGCCAACCAAAAAATACTTTGATCTTGTCCTTCAAATCCTCTGGTTGCATCAATAATTAAGATACAAACATCGGCATGCTCTATGGCTCTAACGGATCGCATCACCGAATAAAACTCTAAATCTTCCTTTACTTTTGCTTTTCGTCTAATTCCTGCGGTATCAACCAAATTAAATTCAAATCCAAAACGGTCAAATTTTGTATCAATAGCATCACGGGTTGTACCAGCAATATCAGTAACCATAAACCTTTCTTTGCCAATTAGTGCATTAATAAAGCTAGATTTTCCAGCATTTGGACGACCTACAACTGCAAATCGGGGCAATTCTAACTCCTCTTGAGTAGGAACTGGTTTTTCAGGAAAGGCATTTACAAGAGCATCCATCAAATCACCTGTTCCGCTACCTGATATGCTCGCAAAAGTATAATATTCGCCCAAACCAAGGTTATAAAATTCAATAGCATCTTTCTCACGCATGGCATTATCAACCTTATTGACCGCTAATAAAACAGGTTTTGTAACTTTTCGTAATAATTTTGCGACAGTATCATCCATTGGCGTAATACCTTCCTCAACATCTACTACAAAGATAATTACATCTGCCTCGTCGATGGCAAGTTCAACTTGTTTTCTAATTTCGCCTTCAAAAATATCGTCACTACCTTTAATATAACCTCCAGTATCAATTACTGAAAATTCTTTTCCGTTCCATTCGCTTTTTCCATAATTCCTATCACGAGTAACGCCAGATACCGCATCAACAATAGCTTCTCGGCGTTTTATCAATCTATTAAATAGTGTCGATTTTCCTACATTTGGTCGCCCAACAATGGCTACAATATTATTCATCTTTGTACAAATTTTGTGCAAAAGTACGCTTTTGATAACGATAATTTTAAAAAAATATTGATTCAATACAAAAGCAAATGTGTTTTATACAAAATTTTTAAAAAAAAGAGATTTATTCTATAATTACAAGATTAAATCATAACGAACAGATATTTATGGAGAAATTTATAATCTTTCTATATAAAATTACCATAAATATGGTATTTTACAGCATATTTTTTATAATTAAATTTGTATCAGCATTAAAACAAGTATATCTGTAGGAATTTTTAAATAAAAACCTAATTGATTTTGAAAATAAAATTCTAACTTTGTCAAAAATAAAACAAGGGATTAAACAACAAGCTTGTGAGCTTAACATATTTACTAACCCAATAAATTTAAAAAAAACATGAGCAATTTTCAGAGACCAAATCCTATAGATCAAGAAGTTGATTGGGATAAAGACGAAACGATTATCAGCAAAACGGATCGATTCGGAACGATTGAATATTGCAATGAAACCTTTTGTGAGGTTTCTGGTTACAATGATTTTGAGTTGATGAATAGCGCTCAGAATATTATTAGGCATCCAGATATGCCAAAGATAATTTTTAAATTACTTTGGGATCATTTAAAAAACGATACTACAATTACTACAATCATTAAAAATTTAGCAAAATCAGGTGAATTTTATTGGGTTTATGCCAATTTTACAATTCTAAAAGATGACGAAGGAAATAACCTGTATTTTTCTAAAAGATTGGCAGTTAGTAAAGAGGTTGTTGCTATTATTGAACCTATATATCAAAAACTTTTAAGTTTAGAACAAGAAGGCGGAATGGAAGCCAGCGAGGCTTTTTTAAACAATTTTTTTAAAGAAAAAAATACAAATTATAACGATTTTATTAATAATATTTTAACCTAAAACAAATTATACTATGTCAGCAAGAGTAAATTTTGATCAAGCAAAGCAAGACCATTTAGCCTGGAAATACAGAATGCGTAATTTTTTAGATGGCAAGGAAGATATGAATAAAGATGAGGTTGTCTCTCATTTACAATGTAGATTAGGTAAATGGTTTTATGCCGAGGGGAAAGAAGAGTTTGGAGGTATTGATGCTATTCAAAAATTTGAATTAAAACACATTAAACTTCATAAATTAGCGAAAGATATTTTGGAGTTAAAAAACATTGGCAATATAGAATTAGCCGAAGATTTATACGAAGATTTAGAAAGAACTTCGGCATCTATAGTTGCATTGCTTACAGAAGCCGAAAACATTATTAATAAAGATATTATTGAGGTTGGGGAAGATGAGATAAGATCTTCGCATTTGTTAGACAAAATTGTTCCTTGGGATAAAACAAAAACATTGTTAATAAAGATGGATGCAAACGGAATTGTTGAATATGTAAATTTAAATTTTTTAGAAGTTTCTGGTTATCAAAGTACCGAATTATTAGGTAAAAGCTGTGATGTTGTAAGACATCCTGATATGCCATTTGTTTTAAAAAATTGGGTATTGGAAGAACTAAAATATGGTGCAGAATCAACAACTTTAATTGTAAAAAATTTAGCCAAATCTGGAAGGTACTTTTGGGTTATTATTGATTATAAACCGAATAAAAATATAAACGGAGAAATTGATACCATAACCGCAAAATATTCAGGTCTTAATTTTGCAATTGTGCAAAAATTTATAGACCCGCTTTACAAACAGTTGCTCTATATTGAGAAAAAAAATGGAGTTGAGGCAAGTGAAAAATATTTAAAAGGATTTTTAGAAGAACGAAATCGAACGATGGATGAATACACCAGAAATCTTATTATGACGGGTAGAGATTCTGTAAAACATGAAAAAAGAGGTTTTTTTAGCAAACTTTTTAGTTGGGAATAGAAAATTAAACAAAAAAAAGAGGCTGTCTAAAAAGGCAGTCTCTTCTGTTTATTTTATTCTTTCCTCTATTATCGTTTGGTATTTCTCTTTCTGATTTTTGCTTAAAAACTCCATTATCTTTCTATCCATTGTTTCTGATAATGCTTTTATATCTTCCATTTTATCATCGTCATTATTATCTTTTTTCAAAATTACACCTTGTTGTCTTAAACTATTTGTAATAATATTTGTAATTGCAATTGTTTGTAATTCATCAAGTTGTAATTTTTCTTTGAGGTTTGATAGCATTTTTTTGGCATGTTCCTCCGCAGGAATTTCTTTTGGTCTTTCATCTTGCCGATGTTGCATCTGCCCTCTTCCCATTCCGTTTGCGTTTCCGCCACCATAACCATCATTACCATATTGTGCTGATGCAGTATGGGTTATGGTCAAAAAAAGAAATATTTTTAAAGTAGATTTTAATTTTTTCATATCGTTTAATTTAATGATTTAATTATTTTCGTTTTAAATTTGGTAAAAAATAACAACTAATTCCAATAATTGGTAAATAGGAACATATTTGATACACATAAATGATTCCTTCATTATCAGCTAAAACCCCTAATAATGCAGACCCTAAAGCTCCCATTCCGAAAGCAAATCCATAAAAAAGTCCTGATACCATTCCTAATTTTTTAGGTAATAATTCTTGTGCATAGACAATTATTGCAGGAAAAGCAGAGGATATAATTATTCCAATTATAACCATTAATAGATCGGTGTAAAATAAATTTGCATATGGCAATAATAATGCAAAGGGTGTGGCTCCAAAAACCGAAAAGAAAATGATATACTTTCGACCAAATTTATCTCCTAAAGGACCTCCTAAAATAGTACCCGCAGCATAAGCAATAAAATAGATAAATGTATGAAATTGAGCTTCTTTTATTGAAAGATGAAATTTTTGGATGGTGTAAAAACTATAATAGGTTGATAAACAAGCCGAATAGAAAAATTTTGAAAAAATTACGATTAAAAGTATAGCAATTGCAAAGGTTACTTTCTTTTTTGACAAATGATGTGGATTTCTATTTCCAGTATTTTTATAGTTTCTAATAACTAAATTATCTCTGTACCAAAATGCAATTTTATTCAAGATTATTAATGCAACAACAGCAGCAATTACAAACCATAATATATGTTTTTGACTATTTGGAACTACAATTGCTGCAACCAAAAGCGGTGCTAATGCAGTCCCAAAATTTCCACCAACCTGAAAGATAGATTGTGCCAAACCTCGCCTTCCGCCTGATGCCATATTTGAAATTCGAGCTGATTCTGGATGAAAAATTGCCGATCCTGTACCAATTAATACCACTGAAAGTATTATCCAATAAAAATTATTGGCAAAAGAAATTGAAATTATACCAAGTAATGAAAAAAACATTCCAATAACTTGCGAAAATGGTTTGGGATATTTATCGGTGTAATAGCCTACGAATGGTTGTAATATTGATGCTGTAAATTGAAAGGAAAATGTGATTAATCCTATTTGTGTAAACGATAAATTATAATTTTCTCTCAAAATAGGATATACCGATGGAATTATTCCTTGAATAAAATCGTTTAGTAAATGAGCAAAACTAATGGCAAATAGTATTGAAAAAGCGGTTTTTTGGAGCGTTTTATTTTCTTGCATTCTAAATTTTATTTGTTGCAAACTTACGAATTTTTTTTTGTGTAAATTTGCCAAACTAATTATCTGTTTTTTTGAATCCTAAAAAAAATAAAACGGCACTTATAGAAAAAAATGGAATTTCTCAACCAGAAATTATCAATGAAAAATCCGTAGCAAAAATTCAAAAATTTAGAAGTAAACAACCAACTGTTAATGAATTAGTTAGTGGCATATTATCTTCCAATATTAGTTCGTTAAGCAGAGCAATTACACTTATCGAAAGTTCAAATCCTGAACATTTATCAAAAGCAAATGAAGTGATTAATGCTTGTATTCCAAAAGCGGTTTCATCCATAAGGATAGGAATTACTGGAGTTCCAGGTGTTGGAAAAAGCACTTTCATTGAAACTTTTGGTAAATATTTAACCCGTTTAGGCAAAAAGGTAGCGGTTCTTGCTATTGATCCAAGCAGTACAATATCGCACGGAAGCATTTTAGGAGACAAAACCAGAATGGAAGAATTAGTAAAAGATAAAAATGCTTATATTCGACCTAGTGCCTCTGGCGAAACTTTAGGCGGAGTTGCCCGAAAAACTCGTGAAACAATTACACTCTGTGAGGCTGCCGGTTTTGATATTATTATAATAGAAACAGTGGGCGTTGGACAAAGCGAAACCGCAGTACATAGTATGGTAGATTTTTTTTTATTACTAAAAATTTCTGGTGCTGGTGATGAATTACAAGGAATAAAACGAGGAATTATGGAAATGGCCGATGCTATCGTTATCAATAAAGCCGATGGTGATAATGTACAAAAAGCAAATTTAGCAAAAATAGAATTTGGGCGTGCCTTATATTTATTTCCTGCAAAAAAATCAGGTTGGAACCCCGTTGTAACTTCTTGTAGTTCCGTAAATAATACTGGCATCGATGTTGTTTGGAATATGATTTCAGATTATTTCGAACTTACAAAAAATAATGGTTATTTTAATGAAAATCGACAAAATCAAAATCAATTTTGGATGCTGGAAACAATTAATGAACAATTAAAAATGAACTTTTATTCTAATCCTCAAATTCTTAACTTATTAGCCACTAATAAAAAAGCGGTTCAAAACAACAAAATATCGCCATTTGTTGCCGCAAATCAGTTACTAAAAATATATTTTGAAAGCTAAAGGTGGGTTCTATAAATTAGTTTTTTTTGTAAATTTATTTTTT
>DYPB01000315.1 GCA_020720185.1 Flavobacterium psychrophilum
TATCCTGATATTTCTTTTGTTTCAAAATCTAATCCTGAAATTAAGTATGCAGTTGATTTAAAAACAACTTATATTTCAGATGATTACCCTGATTTTTGTAATGGTTTTACATTAGGTTCACACGGTGCATATTTCATTGACAGGAAAAGCGAAAAAAATATTCAATTTCCTTACAATGATTATGTTGGTCATTATTGTCTTGGTATAATTTATTCAAGAACCGAATTAGACCGATTAGAAGAAACAAAAATTTACAAATTAAAAGAACTTGCTAAAATACCTTCGGTAATCAATAATTTTACATTTTTTGCTTGTGAAAAATGGACTATTGCAAGTGATAAAAGCGGAAGTGGAAATACTGCAAATATCGGAAGTATTCAAAAAATATCTGACATTTTATCCGGTAACGGTGTTTTTAAAAATCTTGACGAAGACTGGTTTGATGATTATTGGACAAATTACGGAAAAATTACAATAAAAGACAAAGACGGAAAACCCAAAAAAATAACTTCATTACCTGAATTTCTAAAATATCGTGGTAAAGATGAAACTCTTTATAATCCAAGAGCAAGCAAATTAAAACAAAAAGGGGGAAACGATGATGAATAAAATTCACGTTCCGCCAATAAAAATCCAAGGAATTAAAACTAAATTAGTTACTTGGATACAAGAAAATATTGAAATGTCTGACGAAACACGTTGGATAGAACCATTTTTGGGTTCGGGTGTTGTTGGATTTAATCTTGCAAAAAAAAACGCATTATTTGCCGACATAAATCCGCACGCAATCAATTTATACAATCAAATCAAAGATAAAAAAATCAACTCTTTGATTGTAAAACAATTTTTAGTAAAAGAAGGCAAAATATTGACCGAAAAAGGTCAAGAACATTATAATTTTGTTAGAGAAAGATTTAACGAAGAAAAAAATCCGCTCGACTTTTTATTTCTTAATCGCTCTTGTTTCAACGGAATGATACGTTTCAACAAGGATTTACGGTTTAATGTTCCTTATGGACACAAGCCTGAACGTTTTGCACAAGCGTATGTTACAAAAATTATTAATCAAATAAAATATTTAGAAACCGCATTTAGCAGAAATAATTGGATTTTTAAAATTCAAACATTTGAAGATACAATTAAAGAAGCAACAAAAGACGATTTTATTTATTGCGACCCACCTTATATCGGACGACACGTTGATTATTACGATAGTTGGGACGAAAAAGATGAAATTAAACTTCATAATTTATTAAAAAATTCAGGTTCAAAATTTATACTTTCAACGTGGGATAACAACCAATATCGTAAAAATGAATACCTTGAAACTGTTTGGAACGATTGTTATAAAGAAAACAAAGAACATTTTTATCATATTGGAGCAAAAGAAGAAAATCGTAATCCTATGATTGAAGCGTTGATAATGAATTATAAACC
>DYPB01000316.1 GCA_020720185.1 Flavobacterium psychrophilum
TCAATCGGTTCTAATGTGTTTGTTAAAAAAACTTGGAAACGTTCTTTTTCAGATAATTCGTAATTGTGTTCTTTTAAAAATTGCGATAGTTTTAAATGTGTAATTGTATAAGGTGCAATAAGATACTCAAAACCATAAATGTTTTTTAAAATATGGTCTCTTATAATTAATTCCTTTTTTCCTGATTGTTTAAGATTATCAAAAATTTGTTGTAATGTTTCAATTAAAAAAGTTCCTGTTCCTGTTGCAAAATCAAGTATTGTAACTCGTTTTTCGTCTGCAAGTCCAGATTTAATGTTAAAATCATTTTTTAAAATTTCATTTGTGCTTTTTACAATGAAATTTACAACAGGCGGGGGGGTATAATAAACTCCTTTTGCTTTTCGTAAATTTTTATCATAAGCCGCTAAAAAATCTTCGTAAAAATAAACGTATGGGTCTTTTATTGCAATTTCACTTTTATTTTTTTTTGAAAATGACAAACTTTCTTGTATTGCTCTCAAATCAAGCGTATTCATTATTGTAATAACTTCTTCTACAATCCAACGAATTTCTTTATAATCCGGATTTTCAAGTTCTTTTAAGAAATCTACTAATTCTCGGATTAATTGAAATGAAGTCGGAATAAATTGAGAAACATTGTATAAATTTACTTGTTTGGTATCTGCATTTAACTTCGCAAGAAACAAACCATAAATTAATGTTTGAGAAAATGCGTCTGAAAATGCAGAAACTGATAAATCGCTGAATACAAAATCTTTGAAAGTATGATATAGTCCTTTTAATCTTGGTTGTTCTTCTGTTTGTTCTTGTCGTTGTAATTCTTCAAATATAAAATCTTTTAATAATCTGGCTCTTATTGCCAAACTTTCAGCCAATTTTTTGGGTTCGGAAATTCCTTGTGGTGCAGTAGATAAATAATTAGTAATTAATTCTTTTACTAATTTTGCTTTGTCCAAATTTAATTTTGACTTTTTATTATCAAAATCAGAAATAAAACAAAGTGTTTCACGTCTTTGTATTTCTCCGTTTAATATCCAAATCCATTCTAAATAATTAGTTAAAAGTAAATTATTAGAAAGTTCTTTGTATTTTTTTATTTGGTCGCTTTTTAAAATTTTATCAAGTTGCTCATCAATTTTTTTGTTTTCTATATAACCGATTATATTTTCTGTTTCAAATATTTTAAAATCGGGTGCACCGAATTTTCCTTCTCGCTTGTGTTCGTGAATTACTTTTATTTTGGGATTATATTCATTTGCAATTGAAAACAATAATTCGTTCAGTGCAGGTCGCAATGAATGTTCCGTAATTTTGTTAAAATCGTGGCTTTTTATTGTATCATAATATTTTATAAATTCTTGCATATCATTTTTTGTTGCAAATCTAATCAATTTAATCAAAAAGTCAATTTTTAGTTTTTTTTATAGCACA
>DYPB01000095.1 GCA_020720185.1 Flavobacterium psychrophilum
AAATTTACACTGTAACGACAGATGGTTAATTTTTAGTTTTATTTCTTAACCTGAAAAATGAAAAGATGAAAAAAAGAGTTTTAGTTGGATTATTATTAGTTGCTGCCTTCCTTTTAATAGCAGTATCTACGAAGCAATCAAATGCTGCAATTTTTCATCATGATGATCAAGGAATTTGTCGGATTGAAGGTTATGGTCAATGGCTTTGCTATTGTTCGCCCGATGACACTCGATTATATTAGCGGGTACTTGGGTTGATTTTATGGACTGTGTTAAATGCATTTTCCCAATATTACTATAATAGGGGCGGTTATTTCTTTAGATAACATTTACTCTTGTGTTCAATACAGTCTATTATGAATGTTTTTTTACTTAGGTTGATAATTCTCTTTAAAATACAGGATATGACAAGACTCTTTTTTTTATTGATAATTGTTTTTTTTTATATAAGCTGCTCTGTAAACGAAGGATTAATAATTGCAGAGGAGGCAGAGTTAATTTTCCCTATAGATTCTTCTACATTAAATTCCAGTAGCACTATACAGTATTTTAAAGATGGTGAAATAGAATATTTAGGATATTTGAATGAATATCAGAATCAAATACAAATATATGATTTGAATGATAGAACTTTAAAGTTTAAAATTCCTTTAAAACATGAGGGGAAGAATTCCGTACCCCAAATTGGTGGTTTTTTTATAGTTTCCTTAGATTCCATTATTCTAACACCTTATTCAGTCCCCAAATATTATATCATCAATGAAAATTCTGAAATTATCGATATCTTAGATTTTGAGATTGAAGAATCAGGTGTTCAATCTACTAGCTATGTTGTAAATACTAGGATTTCAACACCAATTGCGTTTAATGGAGATAAAATGTACTTGGGACAATATCCACTAGGTACTTGGACTAATATGTCAAAGCTTGAGCTTTCAAAGAGCAAAATATGCCTAGAGTATAATTTTACCCTTGATTCAGCTCGTTTTTTGCCGATGGGATTTCCCCTGGAATATTTAGAAAGTGGCGCTACCGATTTTTTCTACAGTAAGGCAATAAACAATGAATTAACGATTTATAGTTTTCCTCAGGATCATAATATTTATATTACTTCTAATCACGAAAATTATAGAATTAGTTCAGCCAAAAGCCAATATATTAAAGAGTTTTTGCCTTTGCCCGATAATCCGTATTCTGCGCCTGACGCGATTACTAATTACTTAGCATCTAATCCAAAATATACTAATATCGCGTATGATCCATATCGAAATGTATATTATAGGTTTGTATTTCATGGGCACGAACTAAAAAGTGGAGAAAATCCCAAACAACTAATTCGAAATAAGAAAGAGGTTTCAGTTATACTGCTAAATGATAAATTTGAAATTCTTACAGAGCTGATGCTCGAAGAGGGAGTTTATAATGTCGATAACTTTTTCATATCCGAAAAGGGCTTATATATTTCAAAATCAAATTACTTTAATAATCAATATGATGAAAATCAGTTGATATTTGGATTATTTACGATAAAATTATGAAATACTTCGTTATATTTCTAATATTAGCATTTCTGATTATTTTTTCATGCAATAAATCCAATGAGCCAATTGATAGGATTAATCAATTTGAAGAATATAATGATTTAGTTAACGAAGTTAATAGAATTTATTTGTTTATGCCATTAGATGGATGTGGCTCATGTATTGAAGAAACACTGAGGTTTATTTCTGATAATAATTTTAGTGAAAAATTATTTTTAGTAATCTCTGATTATCGGGTAAAATATGCACGTGCAATGATTGACTCTGAACTGCATAGCAATTATAATATCCTTGTAGATTCAGTTGGGTTATCTTTGCAACTAAATTTAATGTGGAGTTCTCCGGTTGTTTACTTTGTCGATAAGGGCAATTATTTGTGTGATAGTTTGGAAATAAATATGAATACGAAAGATACAGTCTTTCGTAAGATTATCGAATATTCATTGATAGAATAATTTTTACTATCACTACTTCATGCTCCGTTTATTGATTTTTTTCAGTATTCTATTTTTTTTTTCCTGTAAATCGTGCAGCGAGAAGCCCAACGAAGAAAAGCTCTCGCAGCACTACGAGCGCAAAGTGCCGGTGGTGTATAAAATTTAACCAAAAACTTACAATAAATTAATTAAAAAAATACCTATATTTGTATCAAATTATTTGCATAATTCGTTTTTTTTTTTTTTATTTTGCTGTCGAAATTTTACCTAAAGTCGACAAAGGGTTTAATTCAATTTTTTAATTAAACTAAATTTTAAAAGTTATGAAAAAGAAGATTTTGATTGGTGCCTTTGCACTTCTAAGTTTACTGGGCGCAAAAGCTTATTTTGATATTTATTTACAATTAAATATGGCTTATGCATCAACAGTCATTTGTTTTGGTGATAATGATACTGTGTGTGATAAAGGGGCATTTCCAGATGGTGGACAGTATATTGTATATGGAAGAAATAAAAAAATATTAAAGATTGAAGATTCATTTTAAAATATCAAATTATGAAAAATATGTTTTTGGGTTTTATGCTTCTTAGTATGGGGCTTATCCTATTTTATAAAATTGGAATATCAAAGGCTTATGCCGCTGATAATGTAAGGTGTACCGGAGATACCGCCAGGGTATGTGCTAACGTAATGGAGCCAAATGGCAATTGGCGTACACTTGTTGGCAGCAAAGGCATAATTACGGGAATAGAAATGATTGATTAATTAGGTGTAAAACTTCTCCTGATTCACTTTGATATAATAATATTTTGTGAATTGGGAGTAAATTTTAAAGTCATGAAAAATAGTTTATTATTAATAACGTCCATTTTATTTTTGATTTTTCTATCATGTAGAGAGTCAAGAAAGTATGATACTTTTAAAGGATCGCAAATTATATTGGCAGATGGAGAACAATTATTGTCCAAAGAAACCACTGATAGTATTGTATCCCCTTATCAAATGTATTATATTGATTCGTGTTTAATCTTGAGAGATCCTGGTAATTTTTATGAGTTTAAATTAATTAATTTGAGATGGACAGACTCGCTTATTACTTTTGGTAAGAAAGGGCAAGGTTCAAATGAAATAATGCATAGTTTTCAGCTAATGGGAATTAATAAGGAGTCTATGCAATTTCAAGTATTAGATTTTGAGAAACAAAATATTAATTATTTTCATTTGGACAGTATCTTGGCGGGAAAAACAATTTCGGATAATTATTTGCACATTAATGCAGGCACAGAAATGTTCTATCGGATGTATCCTTTTTCTGATAAGGAATATCTTTGCACCGGTTCTTCGCAAACAATGATGTTTTGCTATTTTAATCAGTTTACGGATAGTATTCTATGGCAAATAGAATATCCAAATGAAGAAAATGAAAAACTACCTTCTGAGATTTTACCTCTTTTATACCAAGGCAATTATCAAATATCGGGGGATGGTAAAAATCTCGTTTTTGCTTGTTCCGGGACACCATATATTGGTTTTTATTTAAATAATGCCGGAATTATTAATGAAATTAGTCATAAAAGATACGCAGAAGTGCATATAAATCCAATAGTTTCAGAGGCACAAACTACTTATGACCCGTATATGGATACGAAAGTGGGTTTTGTTGGTGTTCAGATGACTGATGATTATGTTTTTGCCTTATATTCAGGCAGAGAATATGGTAAATATGAAGTCAATCAAATAGGATATGGTAGAAATATTTATGTTTATGATTTTAATGGAAATGATATTGCTGAAATTATTTTTCCAGAGGATATTAGTGGTTTTTGTATTTCAGATGACAATAATTCACTTTTTGCTATTGAAAGAAAAAGGGATATTGAATTAGGAATTGTGAAATTCGATATTTCAAAGCATAAATTTAATAAATGATTGCTTGAGTCATTGGTAATAGCTATTGAATGGTTCCCTTTATTTTAAAGTAGATAATTTATAAAAATGAGAGTTTCTTCCTTTATATTATTGTTAAGCATGTTTTTTATACAAGTTAGTGGTTGCTATAATTCTAATATTGAAATACCTGATACTAAAACTGTAATTATTCCGAATACTTGGAAGTCTTTAATAAATATTAAGAAACCTGATATTTCTATTGGACATTTAGCTGTAATTGTATATGTCGATGGTAGGTGTCTTTCATGTATTAAGGATATTGAAAAATGGGAAAAAGTGATTATAAAAAACCCGCAGATTAATTTCATCTTTTTTACAGATGCTTTCGATACATCATTGCTCGCTAGTTATATTACTCGCAATGATTTTTCAGCATCTTTTTTTTATGATAAAGAGGAAGCTTTTTGGAAGCTTAATGATATCTCGATCAGAAAAAAGATAAACAACTTTTTAATTCTTGATAGCATGATAATCTATAAAGGTGATTTTCTTTATTTTCCATCAAAAAAGATTAGAAAATATTTAGAATTATGAAGACCTATGTATTTATGTCAATTTGTTTTTTCGTGATTCTGTTTTTTTTGAGTTTTTCTTTTTTTCAAGTTAATGGCATCTCAATGTTGAATACTTTTTCACCGGGTGAAATAGTATTAATAAGAAATATCTATATTTTTTGCGAAAAGCCAAAAAAAAATGATTTTTTAGTGATGAAGGTTCATGAGATGAACAAGATTATTATTAAGAGATGCGTTGCAGTACCAAGGGACACAATTTCAATAAAAGATGGATTTCTATATATCAATTCAAGAATATATATTCTCCCGCCTACTGCTTTTCCCACTATGAATCATTTAAGCAAAATTGATTTTTTTAGTTTAAATGATTCTATCTCACTTTTTCAGAATAAAAAATCAGTCTTACGTAATGATTCTGTGCAAATTTTACCAATTAATTATTCTAATTCTTTAGCATTAGCTTCGATATTGGATTCTAATACTAACTTTATTATTCCTTTTAATGGAATGAAAAATTATTTTAGGAGTGATAATATCTATCAAAAATTAATTAGGTATTATGTAAATGATAGTATTTTTGCACATGATTACTACTTTGTTTTAGGCGATAATTTATTGCACTCGATGGATTCTCGTCATCTCGGATTAATTAAAGGTGAAGATATTATCGGGAAAGTGATTTTTTGAAATTATTCATTTTTAAATATGCATGCACCGTTTATTCATTTTTATTAGTATTCTATTTCTTTTTTCCTGCAAATCGTGCAGCGAGAAGCCCAACGAAGAAAAGCTCTCGCAGCCCTACGAGCGCAAAGTGCCGGTGGTGTATAAAATTTAACCAAAAACTTACAATAAATTAATTAAAAAAATACCTATATTTGTATCAAATTATTTGCATAATTCGTTTTTTTTTAAATTTGCTGTCGAAATTTTACCTAAAGTAGACAAAGGGTTTAATTCAATTTTTTAATTAAACTAAATTTTAAAAGTTATGAAAAAGAAAATTTTGATTGGAATATTAATTGCTTTTATGGGAACAATTGGTTTGGTTGTTCTAGCTGACGAATCGGTTAATGCCAATGTTCCGCCTATAGTTAAACCTGCTAGAATGAAGTATAATGATACTTATGGGGTAATAATAGATTGTAATGATTCGTCTAATGATAAATGTATAATTTGAATTTGCTATGAAAAAAATATTAGTAATTATAGCTGTGCTAATAGGATTAGCATTTAATTCCGGAACTGATATTCAAGCTAATGTTGCACCTATTTATAAACAGGGCTGGTATGTTGGAAATGGAGTTGCAGATTGCAGGGTACCAGTGGATATCTGGTGCAAACTATAGTATTATTACATGGCTTTACCAAGTAAACTTATGTTTTTTGGTAAAGCCATTTTATTTTGTCAAATTATTTAAGAGCTTTTATGAAATATACATTCATTGGAATAGCATTGATTTACCTGCTTTCGATTTCGTGTAATAATGAAAGTAAAAAAAATAGTAACTACGTTGAAGATTCTGTTTTTGAGATAGTTTCTTTGGATAGTTTTTACGTGGAATCTGCAATGTTAGAGTTGAGCGATTATAGAAACGGAAAATATCTGCTATTTAATCGTGTTAGCGGAGATATCATTATCTATGATTTAAAATGTAAGAAACAAACTGTATTTAATCACTATGGGAATGGGGATAAAGAGTATCCGATAATGTCGGATATCATGTATTTTTGGACTGATACTTCTATTGCAATAAGTCGTGCTAAATCTATTGTATTGTATTCTTTATCTGGGGATTACTTGGATGTAATTGATGTCGATAGAGAAGAGTCTTATTATCCAATTAGAAATGTCTATAATCTCAATGATAGTTTTTTTGTTTATCGAGAGGTATTTGGAAGTTTATTATGGTATGCTGAAAAGAAGAATATTTTAGTTAAACGTAATCTATTTTCGAATCAAGTAAATAGTTTTGTTGAATATCCTTTGGAAGGGCTTGATTATTATGCCGTAAGAGAATATATTCCTAATAAATCTATGATAGTTATTGCATCTTATTGTAAGAATATGCTTTATATTGGCAGTGGAGGTCGAGAGAATTTATATATGTATGATTTGAATACATTAAGTCTAATTAAAGAAATTATGCCAGAATATGATTATTTTAGGCCGAAAGAAGTAAAAAAAGGAGAAATGTTGGATTTTTCTGATGGTGTTCGAGAATTTTATTTGGAAAGTGTTGTTTCAGATGTTTTTGTGAATGATTCTATGATATTTACTATATATTCGTATCCTTCTGATAATAAAGAAATTGAAGAGTATGAAAGCTTGACTAATAATTTTACAGAGAATATGAATGCGCTTCCCCAAAGAAATCTTGCTTTAAGTATATCTGTTCATGAGAAAAAGCTTGGGCCTGATTTGAAGCTAAAAACATCTATTCATGGAACAATTTTACATATTGCAGATATGGATAATGTATTAATTTCTGTTCCAAATAATGAAAAGGCCGAGTTATCTGGAACTACGATGTTGAAACATGCCAAAATTAGGATGAAGCAAAAATGAAAAAGATATTATTGATTAATGTTATTATATTTATTTATATATTTCCATTTTCGTGTAATAAAAACGGTAATAAAACTGATCTTTTTTCCGACATTTCTCGTTTTATTAAATTTGATGCTAATGAAGATTATGCTGTGATAATTACACAAGATACCGATTGTCAGTCTTGTTTATGGAAATACTCTGAAAAAAATATATTGACTACTAAAAAGTATTTCGGATTATTTTTGATAAATGTAGATAAAAAGTTCTCTTCGGTTTTAACAAAAATAAATCCCGAGATTGATTGGATAGAAATTACGGACGAATCTTTGTATGCAAAACTATTTAGAATGACTAATCGAAAAGGGCCTTATGTGGTGCATATTGAGAATAATGTTGTTTCCAAAATTGAATAATAATGTGTTAAAAGTTGCAAATTCGAAATTTAATTTTTAGTAAAGAGTGTTCGGTATCTATTTTTAAATTAGATTACTACTTTGTTTTAGGCGATAATTTATTGCACTCGATGGATTCTCGTCATCTCGGATTAATTAAAGAGGAAGATATTATAGGGAAAGTGATTTTTTAAAATAATTTTTTTTATAGATATGCATGCACCGTTTATTCATTTTTATTAGTATTCTATTTCTTTTTTCCTGTAAAT
>DYPB01000317.1 GCA_020720185.1 Flavobacterium psychrophilum
CTCAATTTAACGAGTTTTGTCACAATTTTCGAAATACCATTTACGGTTCTGTGTCGTCTTTTAGCCTGACCGCCAACGCTTGGTGTAGGCGATGTGGCGGTGAAGTTTTCACTGACGTTTGGTAAAAGTACAAAACTTTGGTTTATCACAAAACTTTGTTTAGATGCCTTTACCCGCCATATTCGCCTACATAATGTTGTGTGGCGTATTTCCTTTTCAGATTTTCAAAATCCGAATTTGTTAATATTTTAATTTTACATTTCTTATTTTCATTCAATTCGTGTATTTTTTGGATTTTTGACCAACCAAAATCAGCTCCAATAATAACATAATCAACTTTACTTGTAATTCCAGATTTTATAAAACCACCATTTTGAATGATAAATTTTATTGCAATACTTCTTTCTGTTGTTATTTCTCCTGTAAAAATAAAACTTTTATCTTTAATCACAACACTATCTATTTCTCCATATTTTAGTGAGTAAGCTTGAACATAGTCAAGATTCTGATTTTTAATTTCTGTGGATTCTTTGTTTTGAATTATTTTATTTTGGATTTCTCCAAAATTTAATGTTTTTACTAAATTTTCATAATTTGGATAAAGTTCAGAAAGTTCTCCAAAAATAATAGCACAAACTTTTGCATCTTGTTCAGGGTTGTGTTTATCAATATATTCAATGTTAAATTTTTCAGCAAGTTCACTTAATTTTTTAGGGTTTCCTGTTTTCTCTGCCATTAACATAGTGTCTAAATACTTGATTTTGAATTCAGAAATAGAATAAAATTCGAATAGATTTTTAAGCACACTCAAATCCATACTTGCATTATGAAAAATAATAAGGTTTTCATTAAAATATTTAGAAAGTTCAAATTTCCACAAATCATCAAATGTCATTGCACTTTCAACATCTTCTTCATTTATTCCGTGAATTGCTATGTTTCTTAATGAAAATTTTTCTTTTTCAGGTGGTTTTATAAGAAAATTAGTTTGAAACGCAATTCTATTATTCTTAATAAATACTAAACCTAATGCACAAGCACTAATTCTGTTTTGATTTGCAGTTTCAAAATCAATTGCTATGAAGTCAAATTTGTTGTTGAAATAATCAGGAAAACTATGTGGATTTTTAAATTTTCCGTTGTTGATTTTTTGTTTTATTGCATTTTCATATTGGGGTTTAAAAATTATGCCCGTTGATTTTGCTTTTTCAAACCACTTTTCAAGAAAAAATACTGTTTCATATTGAACAAAATTGTAAAATAAAAATTCGTTATCAGTTTGTGGATTTATTCCATTTACTGAAATCTCAATCGAATTTTGAATTATTTCTTTTTTTTTAAATAAATTAAACATCTTTTCTAAATTTTCGTTTTTTTAATATGTCACACAACATCCCCATACCCGCATGTTCACTATTTCCTATTGCG
>DYPB01000318.1 GCA_020720185.1 Flavobacterium psychrophilum
CAATTAATCAAATTTGTGATGTTTTTTTTGGATGAATCCCAACAGTTTTCAGCTATGAGCCGTTGCGGATAAAAATTCACTTATTTTTGGTTTATAAACTACCATAGCAAATATACACAAAACTTTGAATAACTCACTTACCCGCAATGGCTTATAGGTGATGTTGGTAGAGGTTTATCAATTTTTTTTTAACTGTCCTATTTTCTCCCAATTTTCATCAATTTCTAATGAAACAGCAATATATAAACCATTTTTAGACTCAACAAAAGCAGTTCCTTGTGTCATTTGAGCATTTATCTGGTCTGGAGTTAAGTTGTATATAGCACCTGTAATAGGGTCTATTATTAATCCTATTAAACCTCCAAAAACAATATTTCCGAAATACCAAACATTAAATTTTTTAGTCAATTTTGTTTCATAAGTTTTATAACCATCAAGTTGAATTTTTACTTCATATTCTCTTTTTCTTTCAAGTTTTGTTTCATAAGGTGTTTTCCCAACTTGAACTTCATCTATAAAGATTGTTGCATTTGTTGGATTACTGTTGAATTTAATGTTTTGCTTACTCCCTGAAATAATTGTTGCACAATTAGATGTTAATAAAGCAGTTAAAATAAGTGTAAAAAAAGTTACTTTTTTCATAAATAAAAAGATTTAAAATTAATTTATATGTAATTGATATTGTTCAATTTGAGTTACATCACCCGAAAAGAAATAAAATTCTAATTTCATTCTATAACAAGAGCTTAAAATATCTGGCGATTTACTTTCTACGATTTTTACGATGTTAGCTCCATTTTGTCTTGCTAATTGTCTCGCTTTTATAAGATTTGAGTTAAAATCGCAATCTGTTGAAAATCCAGAATCTCCATATTTTGCTTCCCCTAATTTTTTTGCATTTTCAGGAACTTTGTGTTTAATGTCTAAAAAAGCAACTTTATCATTCGTTGTTAGTGATTTTTCTTGACTTGTAAAAGTAGAATTTACCGATGCAGCACATCCAAAAAGAAAAACTGAAATTAGAATTAGTGAAAAAATTTGTTTCATATTAATTGATTTTTAGTTTTATTAAAATAAGTTATTGAATTCAGGTTTTTCATTTTAAATCTCTGCTAACATCCCTATATCCGCATGTTCTCTATTTCCTATTGCGTCAATATCCTGTTTCAGCTGTGTTGACGCAGTTCTTACATGCCATTGCGTCTATATTTACTCAGCAAGTAGTGAGGCATCTTCATTTTCAAAATTCTTTTCACTAAATTCCTCTACAAATTTATAAAAAAAATTTTGTAAAAAACAAAATTCATTTCTTGTTTTTCATTATGGGCAGATTCAACCGGCAAATGCAATTTTTTGATTTAAAGACAGCTTTTAATCAAAGCGTACTTTCATAATATTGAGGGGAAGTTTTGGTACTTTTTTGATT
>DYPB01000319.1 GCA_020720185.1 Flavobacterium psychrophilum
TGTAACAAAACGGTTTACCATTCCGAAATAATCTTTATAAAGTTGAGCAAAAGCACTCTCTTTTTCTCCTTTTAAATCAATTAATATTTCTGTTTTCATTGTTAAAAGCATACTTTAAATCACTTCTTTGATTACATCAGTAAAAGCGAAGATTAAAAATATGCAATTTACATATTTTAATCTTCGCTTTAAAATTATTTTTAAATTAAGAAATGTTTCTTAATTCACTTCTCTTTTATAATATGTTAATCCAAAAGGATTTGCTCCAACCGTAATTGCTGTGCCTGTACCTATTGTAGAACCAGTTAAAGGGTAAGTTGAAACCGTAGTTGTTGTTGCTCCTGCATGCGTTACAAACATTTTATTTCCAGCTTCGTTTACTGTTATGTCACGAGGTGCCGCACTTAAAGAGGCTTTTGGCATTCCAATTTGCATACTTGTTGCTGTATTTATAGAATATAATTGTCCATTAACAAAGTTAGAAACAAATAATGTATTTTGATCTGGCGATGGGCTTATTCCAAGTGCTCCTTCAAACGCATTATTAGAAATTACACTTAAATCATTACCATTTAAAGTATATACTTGCCCGCTTCGACAAGGAACAAATAATTTATTGCTATTTGGTAAATGATATAAATGTGGGTCTTTACCAACAGTAACTTCTCCTGTTTTTGCAAAAGTAGTGGTGTTATACAAATATATTTTATCAGGCATTGTTGTATCAGCATTAAATAAAGATATATACGCCTTTGTTCCATCTTTTGATAAAAACACATCATGTGGATGATCCATTCCAACATTTATTGTTTGAACCACAGTGTTGGTATTCAAATCAATTACCGAAATGGTATTGTCTGTATCATTGGCAACCCAAAGTTGCTTGCCTAATCCATCTGCCCACATATGAAAAACTCCGTTTCCAACTGTAATAGAACTTTCTATTGCTTTTGTTTTTGGGTTAATAATGTGTACTTTTTTTCCAGATCTGTCTCCTACATATACTTTGTCTTTTGTTGGCACATAAACCACATACATTGGCATTGATCCCATAATAGGCAACGTTGTAGTAACTTGGTTGGTGTTTGCATCTATAAAACTAACACTTGCTCCACTTCTGTTGGCAACGACCACAACTTCTTCGTAGGTTTTAGTGGCTGGAACTTGATTGGTATTTTCATCGTCTTTGTTACAACTAACAACAAGAATACTCATTAAAATTGCTTTTAAGCCTAAGGTTACTCTTTTTTTCATAAATATTTTATTTGAATAAATTATAATTGACAATAGCATCAATTAATATTTAGTACCAAAAACAAAAAAAAATCACCCAAGTTGGATGATTTTTTTTAATATTTTTTTTAAACCACTGATAATGAAAGCTATAATTTAATTATTTTTTCTTGTTCTTTTACTTTTTTAATTT
>DYPB01000320.1 GCA_020720185.1 Flavobacterium psychrophilum
TGAATTCTGTTGGAAAAGCGGCAATGGATATGGTATATGAAGTGCGTCGTCAGTTTAAAGAAATTCCAGGTATTATGGAAGGAACGGGTAAACCAGAATATGCAAAATGTGTTGATATTTCTACAAAAGCGGCCTTGCGTGAAATGATGTTGCCAGGTGTTATGACTATTGGTTTTCCTATCGCAATAGTATTATTAGGTAAATTAGTTTATGGCGATAACAACCTATTAATTGCTGAAATGTTAGGTGGATATATGGCTGGTGTAACCGTTTCTGGTGTGCTTTGGGCTGTTTTCCAAAACAATGCTGGTGGTGCTTGGGATAACGCTAAAAAATCTTTTGAAGCTGGAGTTTTGATTAATGGTGAAATGACTTATAAAGGTTCTGATGCTCACAAAGCTGCTGTAACTGGAGATACTGTTGGAGATCCTTTCAAAGATACTTCTGGACCTTCAATGAATATTTTAATTAAATTGACTTGTTTAATAGGATTGGTAATTGCACCAATTTTAGGAAATGGTGTTAATACTGAAACAAAAGAAGGTTCTTGTACAGATGAAAAAATTGAAATGACTTGTAGTAGTGATGGAATGAACGGTTGCGATATCAGCAAATGTGCTACAATGAGCAAAGATGAATGTGCTGCAATGTGCGATTCTTTGAAATGTTCTGCTGAACAGAAAGAGAAATGTATGTCAAATTATGATGAAAACGGAAAATTTGTTGTTCCAGCAGCAGATTGTTGTGCAACAAAAAAAGAAACAACCTCAACAACTTCTAAAAATATTAAAGTTGTAATTTCTAATAATAACGGAAAAGCAAAAGCTACTGTTACCACAACTGTTGGTAGAAAATCAGAAACTCAATCATTTGAAGGCACAGAAGCTGAAGTGAAAGTAAAAATTGATGCTTTGAAATAGAAATTAATAATTTATTTATAAGAAAATCCCTTTCGAACTCATCGAAAGGGATTTTTTGTTATATTAAATCCAAATTAGTCAATAAAAATAACTACTCATTATGTTTTTTAATGAAAAAAAATATTTTAATCTTAAAAATAAGTAACATCGGATATTGATAAGTAATAAAATTATTTAACCGTTCATTAAATTTCTTATTCCTTAATTTTTTTACATATATAAAAAAAAAGGTACTTTTATTGCGTAATTCATATTTTATTTTTTAAATTGCACCACAATTAACTAAAAAACGAAAAATAATGAAAAAAAAATTAGTGATTTTCAGCTTCTTTTTATCGGCAATTGCAATTGCACAAGAGAAAAATAAAGAATCCGAAAAAGATCAAAACGGAACATTAGAAGATGTTGTTGTAATTGGTTCAAGAAACACGGCAAGAACCGTTACACAATCTGCAGTACCAATAGATGTTATTAGTATGAAAGATATCGCATCTAACGGAGC
>DYPB01000009.1:0-15073 GCA_020720185.1 Flavobacterium psychrophilum
AATTATCAATTATCAATTATCAATTATCAATTATCAATTATCAATTATCAATTAAAAATTAGTAATTACAACCGCCGATGCTCCACCACCCCCATTGCAGATGGCAGCTGCACCAATTTTGGCATTATTTTGTTGCAATATATGAATTAAAGTAACAATAATCCGAGCTCCAGAACAGCCTAATGGATGCCCTAATGAAACGGCTCCACCATTTACATTTATTTTAGAATTATCTAATCCTAAAATTTGAGCATTAGCCAAACCAACTACCGAAAAAGCTTCGTTAAACTCAAAATAATCAACATCTTTAATGTCTATTCCAGCTTTTGCAAGGGCTTTTGGCAACGCTTTTGCGGGTGCCGTCGTAAACCATTTTGGCTCTTGTGCCCCATCAGCATATCCTGAAAGGTATGCTAATGGTTTCAATCCCATTGCAATAGCCCTTTCTTCGCTCATCAAAATCATTGCAGCTGCACCATCGTTTATCGTCGATGCATTGGCTGCCGTAACGGTACCATCTTTAGTAAAAACGGGGTTTAACGACGGAATTTTATCTAATTTCACATTCGTATATTCCTCATCTTTAGTAACCATTATTGGATCGCCTTTTCGTTGTGGTACTGCTACTGGCACAATCTCGCTGTCAAATTTTCCAGCCCTCCATGCTTCCGCTGATTTTTGATACGATTCGATAGCAAAATTATCCTGTGCCTCTCTACTAATTTTATATTCCGAGGCACATAAATCAGCATAAACCCCCATCGCATTGCCATCATAAGCATCCTGTAAACCATCTTTTTGCATCCCATCAAGCATTGTTGATGGTCCAAATTTTACACCATTTCTCATATTAATATAATGCGGAATTTGACTCATATTTTCCATTCCTCCAGCCACAACAATTTCGGCATCGCCACAGGCAATAGCTTGTGCAGCAAGCATTACGGCTTTCATTCCCGAGGCACAAACCTTATTAACCGTGGTACAAGCAACACTGGTTGATAATCCTGCAAAAATAGCAGCTTGTCTGGCGGGTGCTTGTCCAACTCCTGCCTGAACTACATTGCCCATATATACTTCATCTACCAAACTTGGGTTTAAATTTATTTTATCTAAAGCTCCTTTTATGGCTGTAGCTCCTAAATGTGGTGCTGAAACAGTTGATAATGACCCCATAAAGCTACCAATAGGAGTACGAACTGCCGAAACGATTACAATTTTTTTCATAATAGATGTATAAATTATTTTTAGGTTGCGAATTTAAGGTTTTTCAATATATTTACCGAAAAATTAATTGGATTTTTATTAAAATGCAATATTTTTGTAAACTGTATCAAATATCATTTAGTTATGACCATAGTTATTGAAAAAGGAACAAGTAAAAGCGAGGTTGAAAAATTGCTTTTGAAGTTTAAAACACCTACAAAAAAAGTTGGGTTGCGAAAACATTTAGGAAAACCGATAATTCCCGAGAATGTTGATGCAGTTGATTACCAAAGAAAATTAAGAGATGAGTGGAACTAATTTTTATCTAGCCGACACCAATTTTCTAATTAATATTTCAAAAAACAATCCAATAGTTCATCCATTTTTGGATTACAATATATGTATTTCTTATATTACAGAAATTGAACTGCTTGGTGTTTTTAGCATTAATAAAATTCAAAAAAAGAATGCTATTAGTTTAATTAATGAATGTTTTATATTTGAAATGAATTCAGATATTTAAAAAAAAGCTATTGAAATTAAACAGAAATATAAAATTAAAGTCCCTGACGCAATAATTGCAGCAACTGCAATTTATAATAATCTAACCTTAATAACTTCGGATGCTGATTTTGAAAAAATTATAGAATTAGAACTAATCTTTCTAAAAAATTAATGTCAGAAAAAATGAAAAAACTTATAATCCTATTTCTCATTACATTCAATTTTGTGAGTAGTCAAGAAATAGCTCTTGTCAAATATTCAGGTGGTGGCGATTGGTATGCAAACCCCACTTCATTATCTAATTTAATCCGATTTTGTAATGCAAATATCAATACCCGAATTAAACAAAAACCGTCTGTTGTTGAACCTTCTAATCCTGATTTGTTAGGCTATCCATACCTTCATTTAACGGGTCATGGGAATGTAGTTTTTAGCCCATCGGATATCGAAAATTTAAAAAAATACTTGTTAGCAGGTGGTTTTTTGCATATTGACGATAATTATGGAATGGATGAGTTTATCAGAAAAGAAATTAAAAAAATATTTGCTACTAATGATTTGGTAGAAATTCCTGTAACACATCAAATTTTTCAAAAACCATATTTATTTTCAAATGGTTTGCCAAAAATACATCAACACGATGGAAAAAGACCACAAGCTTTTGGCATTTTTATTGATAATAAGTTAGTGCTTTTATATACTTACGAAACTGATTTGGGCGATGGATGGGAAGACGAAGAGGTGCATCACGATTCAAAAGAAGTTAGAGAAAAAGCCCTAAAAATGGGAGCAAATATCATAAATTATGTTTTCAATAATTAGAATTTATTATCTTGAAAAATAAACTTTTAGATGTTGCAATTCAAAATTTTATTAATGCCAATATTAATAATGATTTTACAAAAACGGCTTTACAAAAAAATCCATTTGATAATATTAATTGGATTGACATTTTGAATCAAATAGTTTCAAAATCAAAATCAAAGACCAAACTTCCCACATTTTTTGCTACTGAAAATATTATTTATCCAAATAAAATTTCAATAGAGCAAACATCTTCCGAAAAAACAGCAGCGTATAAAGCTGAAATTGTATCTGGAAATTCTTTGATCGATTTGACTGGCGGTTTTGGTGTTGATGACTTTTATTTTTCTAAAAATATTAAAAAAGTTATTCATTGCGAAATTAATTCAGAATTATCCGAAATAGTTGCTCATAATTTCAAACAACTTCAAGCAACTAATATTGACTGTATTACAGGAGATAGTACTGTTATTTTAAACCAATTGAATCAAAAATTTGATTGGATTTATATTGATCCTTCAAGACGAAATGATATAAAAGGAAAGGTTTTTTTATTAAAAGATTGCTTGCCTAATGTTCCAAAATTATTAGATTTTTACTTCCAATTTTCTGATAGAATTCTAATAAAAACCTCGCCAATGCTTGATTTAACTGCTGGTTTATCCGAATTAAAGAATGTTAAAAAAATTCATATTATAGCTGTTGATAATGAGGTAAAAGAAATATTATGGGAAATTGAGAATCAATTAATGAACAAAACAATGGTAAATTGTGTTAATATATCAAAAAATAGCTCTATTTTCGCATCGTTTTTTGACAAAATCTCTAAAGATTGTGAGTACGGTTTGCCTAAAAAATATTTGTACGAACCCAATGCAGCCGTTATGAAATCAGGTTTGTATCATCAAATTGGTGTTAAGTATAATTTAGAAAAATTGCACCAACATTCACATTTATATACCTCAAATCATAAAATTGAATTTTCTGGAAGGGTTTTTGTTGTAGAGCAATGTTTAGAATATAATAAACAAGAAATGAAATTCTTTTTAGAAAATTCAAAAGCAAACATTTCAACAAGAAATTTTCCAGAAAGCGTTGAAAATATCAGAAAAAAGTGGAAAATAAAAGATGGTGGAGACAAATATTGTTTTTTTACCACTTCTATTAATGAAAAAAAAATTGTTTTAATTTGCAAACAAGTTTAAAAAAATTATGAATAAAGTATTTTTAGTTATTGTATATTTAATTAGTTCTCATTCATTTTCACAAAATGAATTAGCAAAAGCGGAAATTCCAAAAACCGAAGAGATTAAGCCGAATATAATACAGAATCAAAATCCTGATTGCGATTATTTTATTAATACTTTGAATAAAGATGAGAATTATAAATCTACAAAATTGTCATTAATATATTTGAATGATTATGCCGGAAATATTGATAGAGTTTATTTTTCTTTACTCAAAAGAAATGAAATTCCATCTTTGAATGTAGAATTTATGTTAAAAAGCAGTGAAGATGAATTAGATATGTATAAATGTTTTAATAAATCATCAAAAATTGAGTTTGTACTAAAAAATGGTTCAAAAATAACATTATTGCATATTGATGATAACAGTTGTCTTAAAATTGATGAATCTGATATTTATTCAAAAAATAAAAAAGCAATTTTAACTGGAAGTTTTAGGTTTTTAATGGGCAATATGGATATTTTAAAAACCTCTCCTATTGTTACTATGGAAGTAAAATTTGCAAATGGAATTCAGGATTATGTAATTCAGAAGAACATTTTTTTAGAATCAGATAATATGAATTTTGAACCTGCAAATTATTTCATAAAGAACCTAAATTGTATAGAAAATTAATCACAATTCCATTTAAAATTAGAAACTTTATCATTTATAGCGTTAGTCAAATTATAATGCCACCATTCAGAATCAAAAGATTTGAAGGAGGCATTTTTCATTATGTTTTTTAGTAAAATTCTATTGGTTTTTATAGAATCAGGTAAATTTTGATAATTATGAGAAGCTTTTTCTCCAAAAAAATCAAATGCAGTTCCCATATCTAACTCTAATCCATAAGAGTTTACTAAAGTAATATCTACCGCTCCACCTTTATTGTGTATAGAACCTTTATTGGGATTTGCAACATATATTGGATTAGAAACAATACTCCACATCTTTTTCTGAACATCAAGAGGACGGTAGCAATCATAGATTTTTATTTTATAACCCTTTTTTATAGCTTCATTATTAGCATCAATTAAGGCATTTACAGTTTTTAATCTTAAATAGCATTTTGCACAGTTATAAACTTTTGTTTTCAAAAAATTATCAGTTGTGGCATATTTCATATCAAAAATAAAGTTTTTGCTATAGTCTTCAAGGTTTACAAAGGTAGAATCCGAAATTTTTACGGTTTCAAGTTTCAGATTTGATTTTGGTTTTTTATTTTCATTATTCAAATCATACACTATTAATTTACCTGATTTACAAGCTGTTATAGAAATTAAAACTACAAATAAGAAGTTTTTTATAGATAAATTCATAGAAAAAATATTTTATACAAATAAATAAAACATTTTCCATATTCTATTGAAAATGAGTACTTTTAATTTCTTATGATTAAAAATTAATAGAAAATTATTTTTTTATTGCTAAATTGATAATAAAATTATATATTTGCAACCGCTTTAAGACAAAATGTTTAAATGTTGGAGAGTTGCCTGAGTGGCCGAAAGGACTTGTTTGCTAAACAAGCGTATGGGTAACTGTACCAAGGGTTCGAATCCCTTACTCTCCGCAAAGTCCTCGGGGTGTAGCGTAGTTCGGTTATCGCGCCTGCTTTGGGAGCAGGAGGCCGCAGGTTCGAATCCTGCCACCCCGACTAAATTTTATTAATTTTTAAAAAATTAAAATGGACGCATAGCTCAGCTGGATAGAGCACCTGCCTTCTAAGCAGGCGGTCGAAGGTTCGAATCCTTCTGCGTTCACAGACAAAAACCGTAAATCCTTATTTAATAAGTGTTTACGGTTTTTTCTTGTAATTGTTTGTGATAATTGTCTATTAATAATAAATTTACTTCATTATTAATAGACAATTTTATTTACCAAACTTACTTTATATTTTAAAAGTAACCATTGGAAGTTTTGTATGATTTACTAAGTCTTCGCTCACACTTCCATTAAAAAAATGTGCCAAACCTTTTCTGCCGTGGGTTCCTATACTAATTGCATCGGCATTAATGTATTTTGCAAAATTTAATATTCCTTTTTCAACATTCATGTCATTAAAAACATGTAATTGAGTGTTTTTTGCATCAAATTTAGAGATGAAATTCTCCATAATTTCTAATGTTTGAACAGTAGGTTTAAAATGGCTAGGTGTATTTATAGTTACTAAATGAATTTTAGAATTAAATTTATTACCAAAATCTAAAATGGTATTAAATATTTTTTCTGATTCTGCACTAAAATCTGAAGCAAATACTAGATTGTTTATCTCAAAATTTTCATACTCTTTTTTGATAATTAATACTGGAATTTCAGAATTCCGTACTACTTTTTCGGCATTAGAACCAATAAACATTTCTTTAAAACCATTTGCCCCGTGCGATCCCATGACAATTAAATCAGCATCGTTTTTCTTACTAATATCAATAATACCACTGAAAGCCATCTCAAATTGAATTACTTCTGATACTTGAATGCCATCAAGACATTCGTGATCCATTAAATCATGAAGTCTATTTAGTGCAATATTTTTGAATAACATTAATTCTGGAATTTCGTGAGCAGTATTAATAGCATCACCACCTTGACCAGGAATTTCCAAAAGGTGCAATAATATTATTTCACCATTATTTTTTTTTGCAATTTGTGCTGCAACTTTAAGTGCATTTTCGGCACTTTCCGAAAAGTCTGTTGGGACAAGAATTTTTTTCATTTTTTTATTAATTTAATTGTTTGTAAATTAAGTATAATATCTTAATGTTTATAGGTATTTAAGACATTAAATTTAACTGCAATAAATTTACAAAATAGAAATGAATAAAAAAAATATTCCTAAAAAAAATATTTTTTTATTAAACATTTTTTTTAGGAATTATTTGAATTTAGTTTTTTTATTTTATCAATTCAAAACTTCGTTTTACAAATTCGGTAAGCTCTTCACCCTTTAATAAGTTTTGCGATAATTTTGCTAAATCTAATGCTTGTTTAACTAAATTTTCTTGAACGGTTTTATCTGAATTATTTAAAATATTTATTGCTAGTTCGGAATTTGTATTAACAACCAAGTTATACATTTCGGGCATATTTCCCATCCCAAACATGCCACCGCCGCCAGATTGACTCATTTCTTTCATGCGTCTCATAAATTCTGGTTGAGTAATTATGAATGGCGAAGCATTGCTATCTAAAGCTTCCATCTGAACCGAATAATTTGGTTTTGGAACATATAATTCTATAACAGTTTTCAGACTTTCTTTTTCGTCATCGGATAATTTTGAAATGGTTGTTTCTTCTTTTTTAATTAGATTATCAATATGATCAGAATCAACCCTAACAAATGTTAAATCTTGATTGTCAGACTCTAATTTTTGAATTAAATGAGAAATAATTGGTGAATCTAATAGCAGAATTTCATATCCTTTTTCTTTTGCTGATTGTATGTATGAATGTTGTGCATCTTTATTTCCAGCATATAAAACAACTAATTTCCCGTTTTTATCAGTTTGTTTGTCTTTTAAATTTTCTTTAATCTCATCAAGTGTAAAGAATTTCCCATCAACTGTTGGATACAAAACAAATGCACCTGCCTTTTCATAAAATTTATCTTCGGATAACATTCCGTATTCCAAAACAATTTTAATGTCATTCCATTTTTGTTCAAAATCGGCTCTATTTTCTGTGAATAAAGTCTTCAATTTATCGGCTACTTTTCGGGTAATATAGTTTGATATTTTTTTTACAGCACCATCAGCTTGCAAGCCAGATCGAGAAACATTTAAAGGAATATCAGGACTGTCGATCACTCCACGAAGCATTGTTAAAAATTCAGGAACTATTCCCTCAACATTATCTGTTACAAATACTTGATTTTGATACAATTGTATTTTATCTTTCTGAATTTGCATATCTGAACCTAATTTTGGGAAATATAAAATCCCTGTCAAATTAAATGGATAGTCAACATTTAGATGGATATTAAAAAGAGGCTCTTCAAATTGCATTGGATACAATTCGTGATAGAAATTTTTATAGTCTTCCTCCGTCAAATCTGTAGGAAGTTTTGTCCAAGCTGGATTCGGATTGTTAATAATATTATCAATTTCAATTTCTGTAAAAATATTATCTTTATCTTCAGCTGTAACTTCTTCGCCTTTTTTCTGTTCTATTTTTTCTTTTTTTGTTCCAAATTTAATTGGAATAGGCATAAATTTATTATATTTATTCAATAATTGATTGATTTTTGAATCTTCTAAAAAATCTAATGAGTCTTCTGCTATGTGCAAAATAATTTCAGTTCCTCGTGTTGTTTTGTCAGCCTCTTCTAATGAAAATTCTGGACTACCATCACAAATCCAATGTGCGGCTGGTTCATCTTTAAATGATTTTGTGATAATTTCAACTTTTTCAGCTACCATAAAAGCAGAGTAAAAACCAAGTCCAAAATGACCAATAATTCCAGTATCTTTTGCAGAATCTTTATATTTATCTAAAAATTCTTCTGCTCCTGAAAAAGCCACTTGATTGATGTATTTTTCAACCTCATCTGCGGTCATTCCAATTCCTTGGTCAATAATATGGAGTTTTTTACCTTCTTTATCAATTTTAATTTCGATAATAGGATTGCCATACTCTACCTTTGCCTCACCAATACTGGTAAGGTGTTTTAGTTTTAATGTAGCGTCAGTCCCATTAGAAATCAATTCTCTCAAGAAAATTTCGTGGTCGCTGTATAGAAATTTTTTAATAAGCGGGAAGATGTTTTCTACTGAAACATTAATTTTTCCTGTTGTCATATAATTTTTATTTTTTATAGTTTAACTTTCATTAATCAAATTAAATACCAAAATATATTTTATGACAAATTGACAGTTTTAGTTTAACTATTTTTTTATCTTTCATATTTTAAAAGGCTTATCTTTGCAAGATAATTATAAAACAAATAACACATGAAAAAAATTATTCTATTATTGGCATTTACAGTTCTTTTAGTTTCTTGTAAATCAACAAGTTCAACAATTCCAAATACCGTTTCAAATCCATCGGCTGGATTAGATAATAAATTAGAAGTTGCAATAAAGGGCGATTGGACTTTAACAAAGGTTAGTTATATAGGTTCTGAATATTTTAAAGTTACCTCTTTTCAACTTGCTGATAGTAAATGTTTTGAGGGTAGTAAATGGCATTTTATATCAAATAATAATAAAGGCGAAATGACTTTAAATGCGACAGCTTGTCCTGAATTTACTTCTCCAATAGTTTGGAGCATTAATAAAGAAAAAATATTTTCATTAAAAATCATTAATGATTTGAAAGCCAAAGAAGTAAAAGTTGGATACTATTTATTATTACAAAATCAAACAGAAAAATCATTTGAATTGAGTGATAGAATTAATGTGGGTGGAAAATTGACAGAAATCCTGTATCATTTTGAAAGAAACTAATAAAATTAAAAAATAAATAAAAAAAGATGAAAAATATAACTTCAATTTCATTGGCAATATTAGTATTTGCCAGTACACTTTTTACCAGTTGTGATTCGGTAAAGAACACAAATAAAACCCAACGAGGAGCAGCAATAGGGGTTGCAGCAGGAGCAATTTTGGGCGGGATTTTAGGCAACAATATGGGCAAAGGCGGTAATGGTGCAATGGGAGCCGTTTTGGGAGGTGTTTTAGGTGGAGCAATTGGTGGTGTAATTGGAAATAAGATGGACAAACAAGCTCGAAAAATATCAGAAGCTTTGCCAGGAGCAACGGTTGAAAGAGTAGGAGAGGGGATAAAATTAACTTTGGGTGAAAATTCAGTTAGATTTGACACTAATAAATCTACTTTAACAAATAATGCAAAAGCAAATTTAGATAAATTAATTCCTGTTTTTACGGAATATTCTCAAACAAATATTTCTATTTTCGGTTATACTGATAATACTGGAAAAGAAGAATATAACCTTGCTTTATCTCAAAAAAGAGCAGAAGCGGTAAAAGAATATTTAGGTACAAAAGGAATTAGTGCCGATAGATTTACAATAACAGGGATGGGAATAGCTGATCCTATTGCAACTAATGATACAGCGGAAGGAAAATCTCAAAACCGAAGAGTTGAATTTGGAATTACTGCCAACGATAAAATGATTCAACAAGCAAAAACGGAAACTGGGAATTAATGCAAACTTCGTTATAAAATTATAAAACCGCTAATTTCTTTTGAAAATAGCGGTTTTTTTATAAATTTATAAGAATGATTGGTTATTCTTTACCTCCTTTATGAGAATCTTGCCATTTTTTCAAATCATCCCATTTGCCTTCTGTAGCCATTTTAGCTTGTTTTGACCAACTTCCAGGATTGTGCATTTTAAATTTATCTCCAGCAGCGGTTAATATTTCTTGAGATTTTTCGATAGAAGTATTTGATAATTCTTCCCAAGTTTTTATTCCTGCGGCATGATATAATTCTTCAATTTTTGGTCCAATTCCCTCAACGATTTTTAAATCGTCTTGTTTCCATTTTTTACCCATTATCAAGGCAACTGATTCTGCATCGTAATCAGATTTTACAACTAATTCCGTTGTTGTAGCCACAAAATTTTCTACTTTTGGAGTACTGAAATTTGCTGAAACATTACTTTCGAGTGTTGCCATTTTCAACGACATACTTTTTGAGTTTGCCAAACAAACATCAAGCTGTGCTTGTAATGCTAATTCATTGGTGTTATCGTCATTTTTTGATAATATTTTACCTAATAGGTAGCCCAATATTCCACAAATTGAGCCTACAATTGCAGGAATTAAAAAACAAGGTATATTATTCATAATTATTATATTTTAATTGTTAAAATTTATTTAATTGTTATAACTGTTCGTCTATTTTTAGCCTTACCTTCATCTGTTTTATTATCAGCAATTGGCTCATCTGGTCCTTTTGATGTTGCGTCAATTTTATTTCCTGAAATATTATTTTTTACTAAATAATCTTTTGCAAAAATGGCTCTTTCAAGTCCTAATTTTGTATTAATATTTCTGTTTCCAAGATTATCAGTATGCCCAATAATGCTTAATTTTGAATCAGGAACATTGTCAAGATATTCTACTAAATCAGCAATCTTTTCTCTTTCCTCTGGTGCTAAACTAATTTCGGATTGGTTAGTATTGAAATATAAAATTAAAGGATTTGTATTAATTTTTTCTTTTACTGATTTCCAATCAATTTTAGGAACTGTAGCATTAATCATATTAATTTTAAACGAAGCGGGTCCTAAAAGCGTGTCTGCATTCATCTTCCAAGCATCAACAATTTTGCCTTTGCAAATAAATTGAGAAGGTGAAAATCCTTTAGAAACAAAATAATTTTTGATATTATTAGCTCTGGCTATCCCGAGATTTGGATATGCGGATGTGTTTTTTTCACTACTTGTTGCGAATCCCGTGATAGATAGTTGATGAATTGGAGCTTTATCAAAAAATAGTTTTAGATTCTTTATTCCTAAATCAACAGAATCGCCAAGAGGAGTGTGGTATTTAAAATCATTTTTTGCAAATCTAAAATTTTCATTACATTTATAATTAAAACCTAAATCGTTAATTACAAAATTATTTGATTGTAAGACTGGAGTTGTAATTGGAATAGGTTTTATTGCTATTTCCTTTTTTGTACCGCAGCAATTACAGCAAAATTTCATATACAAAAAAGTACCTAAAATTATAGTAAGTGCTATGCCTAATAAATAAGTTAATTTTTTTGACATAAATTTGAATGTTAAAGTTTGTCCAAAGATATAAAGAAATAATATAATTTAACATTTTTTTATGAGAATTTAATAAATTTTTAATATTGAATTAGTTTTTAAACTCCTCAATATCAATTATTAATGCAAATTTGGATATTTTTCAGGATTAACTTCATTCATAATCTGATTAACTTTCTCAAAAATATCTTCTATTGATGGTTTTGAAAAATAATCACCATCGGTTCCATAAGCTGGTCTATGTGGTTGAGAACAAAGTGTTTGTGGTTTACTATCTAAATATTTATAGCCATCTTGAACCTCAATAATTTGTTGCATAATATAGGCGGACGCTCCACCTTCTACATCTTCATCAATAATTAAAAGACGATTGGTTTTTGCTAAACTTTTTACAATATCGTGATTGACATCAAACGGTAAAAATGATTGAATATCAATAATTTCAGCATCTATTCCAATTTGTTGTAACTCGTTTGCAGCTTGTTCTACTAATTTTAAAGTTGAACCGTATGAAACCAATGTAATGTCTGCTCCTTCTTTTATGGTTTCTACAACTCCTATTGGGGTACAAAATTCGCCTAAATTGGTTGGCTTTTTTTCTTTTAATCGATAGCCATTTAAGCATTCTATAACTAATGCTGGTTCGTCAGTTTTTAATAATGTGTTGTAAAAACCAGCTGCTTTTGTCATATTTCGAGGTACTAAAACATGAATACC
Source organism: Flavobacterium psychrophilum (assembly GCA_020720185.1). Taxonomy (GTDB): domain Bacteria; phylum Bacteroidota; class Bacteroidia; order Flavobacteriales; family Flavobacteriaceae; genus Flavobacterium; species Flavobacterium psychrophilum_O. The sequence goes on from DYPB01000009.1 coordinate 12,206, forward strand.
TCTTATGGCATTAATTATCATTCCCATTGGTGAACCAGAATGCCAAATACCTTCTAATCTATGTCCACGAGTTCGGATAATCAGTGGTGCTTTTTGTTTTCCTGCGGTTCGGTATTGTAAAGTTGCTAAATCATCACTCATAATTTGTATGGCATATAGCAGATAATCAAGGTATTGTATCTCAGCTATTGGTCGTAAACCACGCATTGCCATTCCTATTCCTTGCCCTATAATTGTTGCTTCTCTAATTCCAACATCGGCAACTCGAAGTTCGCCGTATTTTTCTTGCATTCCTTCTAATCCTTGATTTACATCACCGATATTTCCTACATCTTCGCCAAAAATTAAGCTTTCAGGATATTTTGCAAAAATAGCATCAAAATTATCTCTTATAATTAATCGAGCATCGTCAAATATGGCATCATCATTATATATAGGTAAAATTTCTTTAACCGAAAAAATATTTTTATCGGATTGTGAAAATAGATGAGAACTAAATTTTGGTTGTATTTTTTGGATATAATTTGTAATCCAATTTGATAATTCTATTTTAGAATTTTCACGAACAATTATCCGTAAAACTTTTCTTGCAGCAATTAAAATTTCTTTTCTAATAGGTTCCTTAATTGACTTTAAATTTTCAAGAATTGGATTTATAAAAACTTTATTTACACTTGCGTTTGCAATATTCTCTAACAAAGAAATTAATTCATTTTGTTCTTGTTTTATTGGGGATACAAAAGCATTCCAAGCTGCTTTTTTTCCTTCAAGCACTTCTTTTTTTATTGAACTGTCAATGGCTAATAATTCTTCTTCGGAGGCAATGTTTGTTGCAATCATCCAAAGTCTCATTTGATGAAGACAATCAAATTCAGCTTCCCAAGCTAATCTTTCCTCACTTTTATAGCGTTCGTGTGAACCAGATGTTGAATGTCCTTGTGGTTGTGTTAATTCTTGTATATGAATCAAAACGGGGATGTGCTTTTCTCGAGCAATAGCTGCTGCTTTCTGATAGATATCAATTAATGTGGCATAATCCCAACCTTTTGCAGTAAAAATTTCGTAGCCTGAATGTTCATCGTCTCTTTGAAATCCTTTTAAAATTTCGGAGATATTCTCCTTGGTTGTTTGATGTTTTGCGTGTACAGAAATGCCATATTGGTCATCCCATACGCTCATCACCATTGGCACTTGTAAAACTCCAGCAGCATTTATAGTTTCAAAAAATATACCTTCGCTGGTGCTGGCATTACCGATAGTTCCCCAAGCAATTTCGTTCCCGTTTTCAGAAAAATTTGTGGTGTCAATTCCACTAACATTTCTATATATTTTTGAGGCTTGTGCTAATCCTAATAATCGAGGCATTTGCCCTGCGGTTGGTGATATATCTGCGGATGAATTTTTCTGATTTAATAAATTTTTCCAATCTCCTTTTTCATCTAAAGAATGGGTTGTAAAATGTCCTCCCATTTGCCGTCCAGCACTCATTGGTTCTAAATCAATATTGGTATGCCCATACAATCCAGCAAAGAACTCTTCAACAGTTAGTGCTCCAATAGCCATCATAAAAGTTTGATCTCTGTAGTAACCCGAACGAAAATCTCCATCCTGAAAGGCTTTTGCCATTGCTAATTGAGGTACTTCTTTTCCATCACCAAAAATTCCAAACTTTGCTTTGCCTGTTAAAACTTCTTTTCTACCCAAAAGGGAGCATTCACGGCTGGTTGATGCAATTTTATAATCGGTTATGATTTGATTTTTAAAATCATCAAACGATAGGGCGGTAGTGGTTTGTTCTGGGGTCATATACTTTGTATTTTACAGTTACAAAAATAGTGTTTTTTTTTTTAAGTTTTAAATATCTTAATATTATCTATTTAAAAACCATTTTCTTTCAAGAGTTTTAGTACTAATTATAAATTAATCTCGTTTTCTTAAAGAGTTTATAACTTTTTCTTTGCGGACTTTGCGTCTTTACGGTGCATTTTTTATTGAACTTTCCCGAAATAAACCGCAGAGACTGAAAGAACACAGCGTTATTTTATAGCCAAAGTTTTCTTAAGGAAACGACATTGATAAATAATACCACAAAAAAGCAATCAAATTACAGAAAAAATAGAACTATTATAAACTTATGTTAAAAGGTATTTTTTTTGATATTAAGTATTAGATTTGTCATTCAAAATTATTGTATAACAATTTAAAAACAAAAAAAATGAGTACACAAAACCAAATTAGTATCGTGATTCCAGTGGCGGTAATTGCCGATGTAACACAAAAATTGCAAGATTGCAAAACAGCCTTAGCTCCTTTTCTGCAAGGATTGACTGCCAGCGAACGAGAATCGATGTTCAAAATGGGCGACAAAACCGTAGCCACGGTACAAAAAACAAAATCGTATGTGGACACAAACCCCGAATTTGCTCCTGCCTATATGGACAAAGCGGAGTTTTTGAAAGACGAAGCAGTTGTTTCGCAGTTGAGCCCAATTTTAAATTTGGTCAAACAACTTGCTTCTGATGTGGACGACACGGTAATGCTAGCGGGTAGCGAAGCCTTATTGGCAGCCATGTTGTATTACGGTACCGCAAAAGAGGCTCATGCCAAAGGGGTGCCAACAGCAAAACCAATCTATGACGATTTGAAAGTCCGATTTGCAAAAAGAACCAGAAAAACACCGCCAACAGCGTAATTGTGTTTTCAAATTTCAAAAAAGAAGCTCCAGTTTGGAGCTTTTTTTTATGGTTTATTTTCAGAGATTTTGAATACCAAAAACAGCCCAAAGCCTTTATCGACTAACTTTTTGCTATTTAATAATCCCTATTTGCAAATTATTTGATGCTATTTGCATTTCAATTCAAGCAATAA
>DYPB01000009.1:15173-36996 GCA_020720185.1 Flavobacterium psychrophilum
GATAATCCCTATTTGCAAATTATTTGATGCTATTTGCATTTCAATTCAAGCAATAAGGTTTTCGATAATCCCTATTTGCAAATTATTTGATGCTATTTGCATTTCAATTCAAGCAATATGGTTTTCGATAATCCCTATTTGCAAATTATTTGATGCTTTGAGCTTATAATTAATACCTTTTTGCTTATCATTAATAGCAAAAAGGTATTAATCGTTAAATTGGGGGTGTGCATAAAGCTTTGCCAAGTTTTGAACTTTTACAAAGGCTAATAATCTTTTTTGTATAAAATTAAAGCCAAAAAGAGACTAAACCGAAAAAAAACAATATTTTTGAAAAAATTATTTAGTTATGAGCAAACCGACAAATAATAGAAATAAAAAACCTAAATTTGCGACAGTAACGAATTGACAAAATAATGGCGAAAAAAGAAATATTGACAGATTTGTGGGTCTACGAATTGCTTAAAGAAGCAAATATTGACTTACATCCACAAGGAAGCAACATAAAAGACATTGACGATGCTCTAAAATCTGCATCAAAAGCTGGAACTGGAAAAGTTGGATTTCCTGAATACAGCGGAATTGTTAAAGACTTCGTTTTAGTAATTGAAAATAAAGCAGATGTTTCACTTCACATAAAAAGAAACGATAAAGATGTAATTTGTAACGAAATAGCAAGCATAAAAAATTATGCGGTAAATGGTGCATTGTTTTATGGCAAACATTTAGCGAAAAATACAACCTATAAAAAATTCATTGTTTTTGGAGTTTCTGGCAACGAAAAAAGACATAAAATAACACCAATTTTTATTGACGAAAGAGGCGGTTATAAAGAACTTGAAGATGTTGAAACATTTACACTTTTCAACGAAAAAAATATTGACGAGTACTACACTAAAAATATTTTAAAAGAACAAACACCCGAAGACAAAACAACAGAGGAAATCTTAAAAGACGCTAAAAATCTTCACGAAGATTTAAGAAATTACGGTAGTATTCAAGATAAAGACAAACCGTTAATCGTTTCTGGAATTTTGTTGGCTTTGCGTGAAATGGAACATAAAGGTTTTAGTATTGAAAGTTTAATTGGAGATGAGACAAATACTGATGGCGAAAAAATTTATGAAGCTATTGAAAAGAATTTAAAAAGGTCAAATGTTGCACCTCAAGTAAAAAAAGAAAAATTATTAAGTCAGTTTTTAGTCATAAAAGACACAAAAGCAATTAATGAAATAAACAAAGGATTAAAAAAAACACCTTTAAAACACTTTACAGAGTTTCTATACGAGAACATATACAAAAACATAAAATATCTACAATCTGCTGAAGATTATTTAGGTAGGTTTTATGGAGAGTTTATGTCCTATTCTGGTGGTGACGGACAATCATTAGGAATTGTATTAACGCCAAAGCACATAACAGAATTATTTTGTGATTTAGTAGATTTAAAACCAACCGATTCCGTTTTAGACCCTTGTTGCGGAACTGCTGGATTTTTAATTGCTGCTATGCACAATATGTTGCAAAAAACCGATAATCTCGAAACACAAAGAAATATTAGAAAAAACCAACTACACGGTTTAGAATTACAACCGTATATGTTTACAATCGCAACTACAAATATGATTTTGCGTGGAGATGGTAAAAGTAATTTAGAACAGGAAGATTTTCTAAAATACAATCCGTCTTTATTACAAGAAAAAGGTTGTACTGTTGGTATGATGAATCCACCCTATTCAATGGGTAATAAAAACAATCAAAGCCTATATGAAATAAACTTTACAGAACATTTATTAAATTCTGTTGTTCAAGATGGGAAAGTTGTAGTTATTGTTCCACAATCTACTATGGTGGGCAAAACAAAGGAAGAACAAGCCACTAAAGAAAATATTTTAAAACATCATACTTTGGAAGGAGTTGTAACTCTTAACAAAAATTCATTTTATGGCGTGGGTACAAATCCTTGTATTGCAATCTTTACAGCAGGTGTTCCACATTACAAAGAAAAAAATGTAAAATTTATCAATTTTGAGAATGATGGTTTTGAAGTACAAAAACATAGAGGTTTGGTAGAAACCATTCAAGCAAAAGATAAAAAGCAACACCTATTAGATGTTTGGTTTGACCGAATAGAAGCAGAAACAAAATTTTGTGTAAAAACAACTATCGAACCAAATGACGAATGGCTACATTCATTTTATTATTTTAATGACGAAATACCAAATGAAGAAGATTTTCAAAAAACAATAGCCGATTATCTCACTTTTGAGTTTAATATGATTATGCAAAACCGTGAATATTTATTTGATAATGAATAAAGATATGGAAATAAGTATAAACGATATTGTATGGAAAGAGTTTTCTGTAACTAAGTTATTTAAAATAGAAAGAGGTAACAGGTTAATAATAAGTAAAAGAATAAAAGGTAATATTCCTCTAGTAACAGCTGGTTTTAAAAATGAAGGTGTGGCAGATTTTATTAGTAATGAAGAACAAAAAACTTATAATAATGCAATTACAATTGATATGTTTGGAAATGTGTTTTATAGAGGATATGAATTCAAATGTGATGATAATATACACATATTAACAAATTCAAATTTCACTAAAAATATTAGTTTATTCGTCTGCAATTGTATTAAACAAACAACAGAAAACATTTTTAATTACGGAAAACAATTTAGACTAAAAACCATTGAAAAATTAAAAATACTTTTACCAGTAAATGAAAATGATGAACTATATTTTGCTTTTATGGAGCAATATATACAACAAAAAGAAAATGAAAAACTTTTAAAATATCAATTATACATCCAAAAAAGAATTGAAAAAATAAAAGACTTTAAGAAAGTTGAATCAATAGAAAAAAAGGAATGGAAAGAGTTTTTTTTAAACGAAATTTTTCCCGAAATTCAAAGAGGTAAAAGATTAAAAAAAGAAGACCATATTAAAGGACAAATGCCTTATGTGTCATCATCAGCTTTAAATAATGGTATTGATGGTTTTGTAAGCAACGATAAAAGCGTTAGAATTTTTAGTAACTGTCTTTCTTTGGCAAATAGTGGTAGTGTAGGAGCAACATTTTATCAACCTTTTAAATATGTTGCAAGCGACCACGTGACGAAATTAGAAAATAATAAATTTAATGAATTTATTTATCTATTCATTTCAACGATTGCTAAAAGATTAAGTGAAAAATATAGTTTTAATCGAGAAATTAACGACCAAAGAATAAAACGAGAAAAAATAGTTTTACCAATAGACGAAAATGAACAACCTGACTATGAATATATAGAAAATTATATAAAGAAAATAGAATACGAAAAACTTACAAAATACATCAAAAGAAAAACAACGAACGGCTAACAGCAGTTTGGCAAAATGGCGGGTTCTGTGCTAAATTGAACATTCTGTTTTCAAATAAACATTAGTGCTAAATTATAATGCACGATATAGGGGAAAATAGCAACTACTGCCTCACGGATATTGGTATATTTTTCGGGGAAAGCCAATGGAAAATCTGCAATATAGTTTATCGTTTTTCTAATTTGGGTTGTAAATTGTTTACCTAAACCTTTTTGCTGGTTGTTATACCACAAGGCATTTTCTTTAATTTCTTGCTTGACCGATGCTGCAATTACTTTTTTGCATTTCATAATTCTATTTCAATTTCGTCCATTACTTGGTCAAAATCCAAAGCACTGCTTGGGTCATTTTTATAAATGGCTAGTCTGCGTAAAGCCTCTGTTTTTTGCCATTGTGGAATTTCATCAGCCAAGTATGGCAAAATGATAACCTCTACTCTTTTGGCAGTAAAATCATCTGGTAATGTAACATTGAACGAGTGGTTGTTTACATCAATAAATTGTCTGATAGCATTCATAATAATTCTTTTAATTGGAACAAAAGTAATAAAAAACTGCAATAACATTATGAAATAAAAATAAAAAATAAAAAAGCACCGTAGTGATTGCTTTTTTTTGTAAATACATCTTTATTTATGTCAAAATAAGTTAAATCAAATGTCATTAATTTTAAAAAAAATATTTTCCTAAAACCATTTTCGAGTAAATAAATTCACAACGGTATTAGTGCTAATTGTAAAAACGAAACGAATTTTTTGACTGTAATTTGGGCTCGAAATATCCCAACCATTGGAAGAATAAACTGGAAAATATAACTCGAAATAATCTTGTACAAAATTGAGCCTAATCCCAGAATCGTAAATAAATTTAGCGTCTATTTTTTTATTTTTATATAAGGCAATATCTCCATAAATATCTATCCAGTTCCAAATACTTGCAGTTCCGTTTACGGCTGTAATCCATTGATTAGCATAGGAATTTTTAACTTTTGTTTTAAAACCGCCTTCGGCAATAATTAATTGCTGGCTGAACAATCCATTGCTTTCCGACCTACCTAAATACCCGTAGTCAAATAAATAATCGGTGGGTCTATCTAATGCAAAATCAAAGAAATTAGTGTCGGATTTATGGTATAAAAATGTACCTGCATAAGCCCGAAAAGCTATTTGTCGGTTGTCGTCAAACATTTTTCTGAAACCCATTGTAGCTGCTATTTTTCCAAATTTATCAGCTGCTTGAAAATCGGTAGTGTAATAGATATTTTTGGTTAATTCACTATTGCTACTACTAAACCGAGCATCAAAAATGGAATAATTTTCGGAATTATCGGTAACAACATACTTACTTTTATCTCGATTAACTAAAATATGTCTAAATATTAGCCGTTGATTATGATTATCTCTAAAATCTTTTTCTCTAAAACTAAGAGAAATTATAGGATTGAATTTGGTGTAAGAGGCGTCTGGTGCAAAATGTGCTGTTGATCCAAAAATGCCATACCTGATATTATAAAGATTAGAATCTCTAATAATTTGATTGTATGTAAATGAAAATCCGCCAGTTAGCGCATGTGATTTTGTTCCATATAATGGTTCTATATCAAAATAAAATGGTTTGTTTAGCATTGTTGCATTATGAAAACGCATTCCAGCCGTAACACCATCGTATAGATTATAGTTAAAAGCAGGTACGAAAAGAATTTGGTTGTATTTTGGATTTTCCAAATCCTTCATAAATGTAAATTTTATAGGTTTATTATTAGGAAAAAAGCCATCTACTTTTTTATAATTATTTCTTAAATTAAATTCTGGAACTTCATTTTCATAATTTAAAATTAGTTTGGTTATGCCCTCTTTTTTTATAACAAATGTGCTATCTGTTCTTATATTTTCTATCCATTTTTTGAATACGATTTGGTTGTTTTTTAATCCATAAACCGATATTGGAACGATTGCATTTGTTTTGTTTTTTATAGTAAACGATAAACTATCATTGGTTTTTGTAAGATTTTTAAATTTATAATCAATAATTTTTCGACTGTTGATAATTGTTTCAAAAAACCAATCAATATTTTTAGGCGAATTGGTTTTTAAAATAGTTTCAAAGTCAATATTTGAAGCTTGCTTTTCTTTGTTTTTATGAATAAATTGTTGAATACTTTTTTGTAAAATATCATTTTCTAAATAACTATCTAAATATTTAAAACTTAATCCAGCACGATATTTTCCTGCAATTTTATCATTAAATCTAATAAACGAATCTTTTGAATTTCCGATGGTTTGGTCTAAATTCATCCGAGCCATAAGCATATAAAAATAGCTGTATTGTTCATTAAAATCAAGGTTTATAAGATGAAAACTTTTTAAAATTTTAAACCTTGAGATGCTCCCCATCATTTTTGCAGATGGATAATTTTCATCAATATATTTCATCATAAAATAAACCTGAATGCCATCGTAAATCCAGTTATCTTTTCGAGGATCTAAATGCAAATTAGTATGTAAATAATTATTCAAATAGGTTTTCAGAAATTTTAATTCATAAATAAAATCTTCTTGAAAAGGGTTTAAAAAATGAGGTAGTTGGTTCAATCCATAAAAAGGATTTCGTTCATAATCATCCTGCGAAATGGTTATTTTTTTATAGGAATATTGCCCTAAATTTTCGGTAGCAAAATTTGTAATTTTATCTATAATTAATGCCTTTTTAATATCATCAATTTTAGTGTTTTTAATATTTGTAAGTACTTCAATATCATTAAATTTATAATTATAAAAATCAAGTTTTGGTTGTAAAAATAAATTAAAATTTGAACGAAAATTACCTTCTAATTTATACCTATCAGACTTGTTTTCAATAACATCCAAATCAGTGGTGAGCTGCAAATTTTCGGGCAAATGGATTTCAATTTCATAATTAGAAATACCGTTTGCAATATCCTGAAGATTAGCATTACTATAGCTTACAAAATGGTTGTTCTCATATCGAGCAACCGATAAAAAACAATCTTTTAGGTTCATTGCTCCATTTTCGGCATAGCCAAAACCAGTGAATTTGTTGCTGGGAATTTTTATCTGATAAGTAACCTGAAACTCAAAAAAATCATTAGGCAAAATATCTTTTTTGAGCTCAATTTCTATTAAATCTGGATTATTTTCTAATCGTTTCCAAGAAATTTCAGACAAATTACGGTCTAAAACGCTACTAATAGATGTAAAACCCCTTTCTTTTTCGGTCGATAATTGAAAACTTCTAATAAACTCATCTGAAAATCTTTTGGCGAGTAATGTTTCTTTACTTGAATAGGCATTGTTCCAATCGTTTATAACAATCGTTTTTAAGGGGTTTTGGGTCTGATTATGAAATATAATTTTTTGAGTAACGGCAAGTATTTTACTCTCATTATCAACCACAACAGTTATTTTTGTTTGATGTTGGGCAAAACTTTTTATTGAAATAAAAAATAGCAGGAAAAGGATTTTTTGATTTTTCAAAATTATGTGTTTCTTGGGTTAATTCTTTTTTTAAGGTGCTATGAAAATCCTCAATGCAATAGGGTTTTTGCGGTGCATTTCTAACCATAAAATCGCAAAGGTTACAATCCTCAAAAATAGTAAAATATAACTTCTTTTTTTTGTTTGCTATTATTTTTTCTGCATTTTTAAAATTAGGTTGGGGTAATCAATATTTATTACTCCATAACTCACAAAAATTAAGTTTAGACAACCCACCTTAAATTATTAGTACTTTCCGATACAATATCTTACATTATAGCATTAACAAGGTTTTAACCCAAATTACGCATTAGAAATCTATTCTAAACTGATTGAATAAGGCGAAAAATATGTTGTGCATTGCCTGCTAATGTTTTACGATTCTTACCATTAGTAACCATAGCTACCTGGGGACAATTTGTCCCTATGTAGGTATTGAGTTCAATATCTCGTTTCCTTATTTTTTTTAGATAATCAGTAGGATTACTACTTTCGGTTAATGCTTCTACAATATCTACCAATGAAAAATACCAAATTTCATTTACATCGTCATAACTTCTGCGTATTTGTTTATTATCAAAAACTGCTATAGCTTTATTATTTTCCATTTTTACTTAATTTAAAATTGTTACATACTTTTATTGATTAAACCAATAATATCCTTACTGCGAGTATCTACCAAAAGCATTCGTTGCCTCACTGCATTATCAGGCTTTTGATACCATTCGTAAAATTCTTTTATTACTTCTACCTTATGAGTATCGTTGTCTAGGTTATCAATAGGTTTTGGATTTATAAATTGCAGTACATCTATACCTACCTTTTTCATATGCTCTTCAAAATACAACTCATAAACCATCATATTGAGTATGTCTTCTAAGTGAGAAGCAATACGATTATTGTCAATATGGGAAAGGATTTGTGGGGTTTCTTTGTTGTGTAGGTAAAGTAGGTAATCGACAAGGGTAATGAATGGGGTTTGATCTGAAGGAATTGAAATTGGTATATGCCCGAGCTGGTTTATTTTAATATGCAATCCTGCTTCAAAATTTTCCTTGAACCATTTATTAATCAACTTTGAATTTAATATTGAAACAATAAATTCCATTTCAATATTTGAATTAGTTTTATAAATAATATTAACAGTATCGTTAGTAAAGTATTTATTTGTATCAATTGTTGCTTGAATTTCCTTTGCTATATCTTTAATAAGAATTTTTTTGGAGGACTTAAAAACATCTTCATTTCTTACACCTGCTCCTTTTCTTTCCAACATCAAATTTGGCTTATACCAAATCCATTTATCATTATATGAATATCCATATCTAAAAATATCTTTACCCCTTAATAATTTATAGCTATCGGCATCTTTTAATTCATCTGAAATAAATCTATTATCATCACTTGTTTTTATACCTAATGAAAATTTTACATACTCAGATAAAATTCCATATTCCCCCTTAATTGAAATATTTGAAGTGCTAAAAGAAAATCCATAGGCTACTCTTTGCTTTATCTCATTATAAGTTGTTGTACCAATATTTGAAAATTCATTATTTGAATATTGCATTAACTTAATCACATTCTCATTTACAATTTCATTCTGAAATGACACAATAATTGGTGTTACTTGAGCATCAAAAACATCATTATTACATTTGACTAAATATAAAAGTTTAGTCTCATCAATAAAAAAATGTCTCAATAATGAAAAGCTATCTGTACCAAGCCAACTATTTGAAACAATGTAAGACAAAATGCCTTTTGCCTTTAAAAGTATTTTACCCTTTTCAAAGAAAAAGGAATATAAATCAGACTTGTTTTTTGACACACTAAAATTTACTTTTAAACTGTTTCTATACTGTTCATCTTTAATATTTGCAATATTTACATACGGTGGATTCCCAATAACAATATCAAAACCATCTTTTACGCCAAACATCCACCAAGCATCAAACCAAGTACAGCTTTTATCTTCAAAGGGGTTAAACTCACTTATTTTGAGGTATATATCGCCATCTTCTTTGCTTACCCAATCTTTGGCAGTAGCCCATAGTTTGTTTTGTAGGTTTTTAAATTGGCGTTCTAAGTCTTTTTTATCTTCTTTGCTGGCATCAAAATAATCGTGGCGTAATTTTTCAATTGCTTTGGCAATTTCCAAACTACCACTAAGGTCGCTTTTGGGTTTGCCTAATGGTATAAGCGTATTGGCACAAACAATTTTAAACGCCAAGTTAGGTAATGGTTGTGGGGCTACTTCATCTACTACCAAGCTCAGCCAAAAACGAAGTCGGGCAATATCCACCGCTCCACTATCAATATCTACACCATAAATACTTTCTTCAATAATATGTTTTTTAAGGTCGGCAGGGCTTTTGGCTTTCATACCTTTGCTATCTTCAATAGGTATTTTGAGGTGGTAAATTTCGTGTAGCAAACCCATAGGAAAAGCTCCTGAACCAATGGCAGGGTCACAAATTTTTACATCTTCTAAAGCTCGGTCTATTTGTTTTATTTCGTCCTTTTCAAATATGCTTATATCAAAAGTGTCGTTGTATTGTTTTAGTTTGGTTTTAAAATCTTCGTTTTCTTCATTGTGTGTATAAGTATAAATGTAATTGTGCAAACTCTCCCGGCACATATAATGCACTATATCTTTTGGGGTGTAAAATGCTCCTTTATCTTTGTTGTCTTCTAACAAGTTTTCAAAAATATGCCCCAACATTTCAGGGTCAACGGCTACTGTATGTTCATCGGGTGCATCTTCATAAATGGTAAAGTTGTAGTTATTGAAAGTAGTAAATAGTTTATCAAATATTTGGGCAGGCAAGTCAATTTTATCATACTTAAAATCTTGTGCTTTGTCAAATAAACCACCATTAAGGTATGGGAAACTTCCATCAATGAAAAATGAAGAATGATTAATGAATAATTTTTTATTGAGTTTACTTTTACCATTAGTATCATTTAATGTTTCAAAAAAAAGAGGAACAAGGTAATCACTGTAAAAACTGTCTTTGTATTGTGCATTGGCAAAGAGATTATACATAAAATCTTGGTCGCCATTTCCCCATTCCACTGCACCATTATTCATTTTTAATTTTTCATTATTCATTGGACAATTCAGCCAACCTTTCTTTTGAATAAAGTATAAAAACACAATACGCCCCATCATTCGTTTAAAGAAATCACGGGCTTGTTTTTCGTTGTTATCAAAATAGTTTCGCAACTGAAAATGTGCTTCGTGGGTTTTTATCTCCGTCCATTTACTACCTTTCTTTACAAAGCGTTTGCCTGTAATAAATTCTACAAAATCTTCGTAAATTTCTTTGTACTGAGCAAAGAACTCTTTACTTAATTTTTCAACACTAAATGCTTCTTCAAAATCATTAAGGGTTAGGAACTGGTATAAATTGCCTTGTTGTTTTTGTATGAGTCTATCAAAGCGAATAGAAGCTGTTAAGGCTTTTTCGCCTTCGCCAAAAAGGTAAGTGTATCGCTTAGGTGCTGTTTCTTTATCTTCAACGGTGTTGGTTTCTTTGTTTCTAATTTTTCTTTTGCTGATATAACTAAAACGCCATTTATCGCCTTGGACAAATACTACCATAGCCCCTGCAACCTGTTGTGTTATGCTTTTAATAAGGTTACGCAATGCTACACGGTTACGAGTAAGGTTTACTTTATCGGCTAATTGTATTTCAAATATTCCAATTTTTGTATAATCATCTATGGCATAGTTCCCTAATGAGTAACAGTCAGTGTATAAGTCGCTTTTGCCTAAATTTAAAGGTGCATCGTTTGCCAATAAGTTATTATTGGTAAACTGGGTTTGAATAAAAGATTTCCATACAGTACGATTGTATGGTGCTTCTAATATATTTCTTATGTCAGATATTGTCATTGTATTTAAATGAAAAATTTATAATGAAAATTTATTGAATGATAAATGAATAATGAAAAGTGAAAAATAATTTAAGTTGTTCATTTTTAATTTTTAATTTTTCGTTGTTCATTTAAATTGTTTTTTGTTGTTTTAATCGAAGCTACTAATAGTGAAATCAACTCTATGCAATTCGCATTTAAGCTATCATACATTTTTACATCTATGTAATCAGTATCTTTTAATAAAGAAATCCAAAATTCAGTTTCGTTAGCTTCCTTTAATGCCACACTTAATTTGTTTATAAAATCGGGTTTGCTTTGAGCAAATTCAGCTTCTCTAATTAATGCACCAACAGCAGTACCACTTCGTAATAATTGCTTTGATAACACAAACTCTTTTTTATCAGCTACTAACCATTGAGATAGTTTTACAACTCTTATTGCAAATGAATAGCTTTTGTCTTTTAATATATTTTCTTTATTATTCATTTATCATTCTTCATTATTAATTTTATCAATTTCTTTTTGAACTTCTTCTATTAATTGTTGCTCGGTAGGTAAATACAACTGGTACTTACTTGCAATTATGTTGTTACTATTTTCGGGCAAAGTTATTTTTACCACTGCATCGTTTTTATCGGTACATAATAAAATACCAATGGTGGGATTTTCAAAGTCTTGTTTTTCAAATCTATCGTAGTAGTTTACATACATCTGCAATTGCCCTATATCTTGGTGGGTGAGCTTGGTTGTTTTAATTTCTATAATTACAAAGCATTGTAACAACCTGTTGTAAAAAACTAAGTCGATAAAAAACTCATCGCCTTCAATATGTATTCTTTTTTGCCTTGCTACAAAACTAAAGCCATTGCCAAGCTCTAATATAAAATCTTGTAGGTGGGTAATAATAGCTGTTTCTAAATTTTTTTCATAATAATAAGGTACGGTAGTGTGTCCAATTGAATTGTGAACGCAGTGCGTTCACAATTGGAAATACCCTATAAAACTGTCTGAATGAGTTTAATTGACGATAGGAAAAGCCTGTGCCATATTTAGGTTCAAGAGCATTGGCTAATGATTTTATCAAAAACTCTCCATATTCGGCTCGTTCTTTGCCTTGCTGTTCTTCTTCAAATATTACTTTGCCTATTTGCCAATACATAGCCACTCTTTCAGTATCTACACTACGAATAGCCCTTGCTTGTGAATTGGCTATTATACTTTGTATTTGGATTAATATGTTATTGCTTATTTCCATATTTAAATTAAAAATTAACAATTAACAATGAAAAATGGACAGTAAAGTGAATGAAATAATTTATCATTTTTAGTTTATCATTATTCATTTAAAAAAAGTTTCTGAAATTATAATTTTAGGATCTAACGGCTCAAGTTCTTTTTTGATATTTCGTTTAATCTTTGATGTATATTTTTGAGATAGTAAAATTATATCTCTTTCTAACTTAATTGCATTTTGTTCTTTTCGTAATTTATACACTTCGTTAGTTAAGCTTGAATAAGTACCGTTTTGTAATAATGGTAACAAATTCAAAGCTGCTTCTCGTGATTGTTGCGTGTCAAAAATTGTAGCAATCCAATTAGAAACTGTATTGATTACTGATTGTGTTCTAACATCTAATTTATCATCACTACCACCAATCATATCAGGAGTTGTAATGTCTTTTTCAAATTGGTTTACAATGCTGTTTATTTGCGTATAATGTATTTCTGGAATTGGTAAAATTCCTTCTTCATCTTTGCTGGCTTCAAAAATTTTAACCGCTTTTTCAAATGCTATTACCGATGCTCCTTTTTCATTTTGAATATAAATATTTTTATACTCACCATTTTTTACAAAAGCAATACTTTGTTGGTTGTCTTTTACATTTCGAATACATCTTAATTTTAAAGGCATTTTTTTAATGTTACTAAACTCTGTTGGATATTTTTCCTTAAAAGTTCGTAGCCATTCTAAATATTCGGTTCTAATGTCTTTATCTCCCTCTTTTTCTTCAAACATATTAAATTGATCAATAATTTCATCAAGTGTGTAAATTTTGTTATCTTCTCCAAATGTACTATGCGAACTTTGTAATTTTGCCAATGATTTTTGATACAAGTTAATTAGTTTGTCTCCTTGTTCGGATGGATAAAAATTATAATTGTATATGTATTCTGCTTTTGTTCCAATACGATTTATACGACCAAGCCTTTGTATTAGTTTTGTTGGATTCCACGGTGTATCGTAGTTCACAATAATATTGGCACGGTGCAAGTTGATACCTTCTGCCAATACATCGGTTGTGAGAATAATATCAAAATCATTTTTAAAAGTACCTTCAAAATTGGCATCAAAGTTTTCACATATAGTTTCAAATTGTCTGTTTCTGTTTTCAGAAGTGATTGAAAGCACTTTATAATTGGTTTCTTCTTTTAACCTTTCTGTTAGATAATTTAATGTATCAGCACTTTCAGTAAAGATTACTAATTTACCTAATTCATTTTTAGTTTTATTGAAATATTCGGTTCCTAAAAGTTCAATAAACACATTCCATTTTGGGTCATTATGTGGCTCTATCAATTGCCATTGCTCATTTAATTTTACTAAATTTTCATAATCCACTCGTAAACCTTCAATAAAACCATCTTTAAAATCTTCCCTTTTGAAAACTCTATTTTTTGGTTTGTCATCGTCAATCTTTAGAATTTCAATTTCAATTTCTTGATCTGTCATTCCTTTGTTTAACAAATCTGAAATATCTAAATCAGGTGCAATAAATACACTATCTCTTTCATACATTTCAATCATTTGCTTTGTAGAAGTAGTTATTTTATTTAATGATTTTTTGAAGGCATAGAAACTACTTTCCAATCGTTTTATTAACTGGGTTTGCATAATGTATGCTAACGAACGAGAAACTGTTTTAGCGTTTTGATAGGTTCCGGCATTAGCTTCATCAGTTAAATATGCAATGGCTTGATAACGGAAAAAGTCTATTTTAATTTTATCAATAATGCTGTTTGCTGTTTCTAAAAATAATGCTGCTAAATCAGAATTAAGTTCATATTCGTTTTTAAAAGGGTTAGCCACTTTTGGGAAAATAATTCCTTGAGCAATCAAATCATTTTTATAGCGTTCATTTTTAGACAAATCGGTTCTTGTTCTTCTAATAGTTATATCTTTAATTACAAGGGCTCTTATGTTTTCAAAAATTTCGTGAATAGCTTTCAAATCCAAAGGTGTTTGTTGGATAAGAAGTTTATATTTTTGAGTATGCGGATAGAAAAACTTTTGTAGATTGGTTACAGCCAAATTACTATTTCTGATGTCTTGAAATAAAGAAATAAGATTATAAATATCATCAGGCTTATTGTTTAAAGGTGTAGCAGAAATTAATACTACTTTCTTTTCAAAACCTTCAATTCCACCAATATTTTCGCGACCTGCTTTGCAGATGATTTGTAAATTTTGAAATTGTAAACTACTATGGTTTCTAAATTTGTGAGCTTCATCAACCAAGATTAAATCATATCTTTCTTTATCTGAATAATTATGGTCGCCATCAACAATTTTGTTTAAACTACCATTAGCTATAAAATGACATTTTTCATCAATTCTAAATTCTTTGAATGTACTTTTCCAGTTTTTTTCTAATGTTGGCGGATAAACAACTAATACTTTAGTTTTTGGACCATTATTAATAATGAATTTTTTTGCTAATAAAGCTGCCATAACCGTTTTGCCTGTTCCTACAACATCAGCCAAAAAGAAACCGTTGTGTTTCAACAACAATTCATAACCTTGATTAACTGCATCAATCTGATAGCTTAATTTTTTGAACTTTTTAAGTGGAATATCACTAATGCTATCTGGATCATAATCTATGTTTTTACCAAAGAATTCAATTAAGAATTTTACATATAATTCAAAAGGTGTTGGAGTTACATCTAAATATGTTTTCTTAATTAATGCTGGAGCATCAACTGGAAGTATTGGAGTGCTTTCAATCCATAGTCTTTCAAACTCTGTATCAGCAAATTTTACATTTTCATAATCTCTTAATTCAATATTCATCTCATAATTGAATTGAACATTTTCTAACCCTAATCCTTGTGCTGATAAATTCGACGAACCCATTATTACCATTCCGTTAGGATTGTATTGGTTGAAATTAGGTGATAAGAAAATATAAAATTTTGAATGTAGTTTTTTAGAGTTGTGTGCTCTTATCTCTATTCTATTTGAAACAATATCATCGATTAATAATAATATTCCTTTCTCTATTTCACTGCTATATTTCGCTTTAAAAATATCATCTTGAATTTGTTCAATGAAACTTTCTTTTGCCTCTTTAGCTTTAAGATTAAACAATAATCCTTGTTTTTGAGCTAAAGCAATGAAAGGGTCAACATTTATTCCTGCAATGATTTTAACTTTCAAATCTGGTGGAAAGTGTTCACGAATTGCAAAATAGCCCGATGCTCTGAAATATCCAATAACTGATTTGAACATTTCTATATTTTGCATATGAGTAAATATACCTTCAAATTTTTTGTAAAGTGTATTTTCTCCTTGATTTGTAAAAAAGTTAGATGCCATTAAATATTAAATAAGTTAATCAACAAAAATAGCAATTTTTAATTTCTTTTATCTTCTTTTGTTATTTTTATGGTTCTACTGGTTTTCCACAGAAAAACCAGTAGAGTCTTTAAATTAAAGAGGTACATTAGGTGCAACAAAAGTACTATTAAAAGAATATATAAGCAAATAAAAATAATATAAAATATTGATAATCAAGTAAAAGAAACCAAATGAAAGTATAAGAAATGGGTTTTATTTCCCAATACAAAAATTTGCAAATATATTCCCTAAAAGTTCATCATTGGTAACTTGACCTGTTATCATTCCGAAATGATATAAAGTCTCTTTGATATCAATAGCCATTAAATCGGAAGAGAGATTAGTTTGTAATCCATGTTTTACTTTTTGAATCTCGCCTAATGCTTTAATTAAAGAATCGTAATGTCTTGTATTTGTGATTATTGTTTGATTATTTCGAAGCAATCCTGTATTTACAAACGACAATAATTTTTCTTTCAAATCTTCAATTCCAATATTGTTTTTGGCACTTATTAAAATAGTTGATCCTTGATGGTTAATGCCTGATAGTTGTTCAAGAGTTAGTTTATCTGATTTGTTAATTATTGTTATCAAAGGTTTCAAAGGAAACTGGTTTTTAATTTTTTCAATTTCGATAGTAAAATTGTCAAATCCATTAGCCATCAACTGAAAACCATCAACTAAATACAATACTACTTGTGCTTGTTCAATTTTTTCAAATGTTTTTTTAATTCCGATGCTTTCAATGATATCTTTTGTATCTCTAATGCCTGCCGTGTCAATAAATCGAAAACCAATTCCGTTTATAACCAGTTCATCTTCAATCGTATCACGGGTTGTACCTGCAATTTCGGACACTATAGCTCTCTCCTCATTCAAAAGAGCATTCAGCAAGGTCGATTTTCCAACATTAGGTTCGCCTACAATAGCAATAGGTATGCCATTTTTTATTACATTTCCGACTGAAAATGAGTCAATTAATCGTTTGAGTACAAATTCTATTCTATTTAAAAGGGTTTCAAACTGGGTTCTATCAGCAAACGAAACATCTTCTTCTGCAAAATCAAGTTCTAATTCTATTAACGATGCGAAGTTGAGCAATTCTTCTCGAAGTTTTACAATTTCGTTACTAAAACCGCCTCGCATTTGGTTTATCGCAATTTGATGTGCAGCTTCGTTATCTGATGAAATTAAATCAGCAACAGCTTCAGCCTGAGACAAATCTAACTTTCCGTTTAAAAAAGCCCGAAGCGTAAATTCTCCTGCATTTGCCATTCTACAACCTTTTCG
Source organism: Flavobacterium psychrophilum (assembly GCA_020720185.1). Taxonomy (GTDB): domain Bacteria; phylum Bacteroidota; class Bacteroidia; order Flavobacteriales; family Flavobacteriaceae; genus Flavobacterium; species Flavobacterium psychrophilum_O. The sequence goes on from DYPB01000009.1 coordinate 31,826, forward strand.
GAGTAATAATTGTATAATTTGTTGCTGAATATATGTAGAACCATGACAAGAAATTTCGATAGTATTTTCGCCTGTATAAGATTTTTTATCTTTAAAAATAGAGACCAAAACCTCATCAAGTGTTTTTTTTCCATCAACAATATGTCCCAAGTGTAGTGTGTGGGTTTTTTGGATTCTTAAATCTTTGTCATTAATTGATTCAAAAATGGAATGAGCAATTTCAATAGCATTTGTTCCAGAAATTCTAATAACGGCAATGGCTCCTGCACCCGATGGTGTGGCAAGTGCCACAATAGTATCGTTGTAAATCATATTGGAAAAATATGTTTTTAGATTTTAAAATTAATGAAATTTATTTCAAAGGTGTTTTTTAAAGACTATTGTAAACTTCCATATATTGATTTGCAATTTCTTTGTCATTAAATTTTTGTACAAATTTAAAACCTTTTTCGGCAATCTCATCACACAATTCTGGATTGTTCCAAAGTTTTAGAATGGCAGCTTCCATTTCTTTCACTGAATTTGGATTAATATAAACCGAATTTATCCCGCCAGCCTCTGGAAAAACGCCACCAGCAGTAGTAATTACTGGGGTTTTAGAATATAATGCTTCAATAATTGGAATACCAAAGCCTTCGTAATGAGATGGATATACAAAAATTGTTGCTTTTTGATATAAAATTGCTAATTCCTGCAATGCTAATCCTTTTAAAAACAATACTTTATGTTGCAAATTATTTTCAGTAATATACTTTTTAACTTCAGTTGCATAAGTAGTTTCTTTGCCAACAATTACTAAAAACGAATCAATATTTTTTAATGCTTTTACGGCTAATAATACATTTTTTCTGACTTCGATAGTACCTACATTCAGTATAAATTTATCAGGTAGATTGTATTTATTAATTATCTCTTGTTTTTGATTATCAGAAAAAGAATCTTTAAAAACAGTATGGCAACCTTGATAAATGACTTTTATTTTTGAGGGATTTATCTTTAAAATAGTTTTGATATCATTTTTTGTTTGTTCGCTTATTGCAATAATAATATCGGCATATTTTGCGGCTTTTTTAAATTTATAATAATGTACTTTTCTGTCAAAAAAAGAATATAAATTTGGATATTTTGCAAAAATTAAATCATGAATTGTTACTACTTTTTTAATTTTTTTTGATTGTAATCCAAAAGGAATTTCGCCTGAAAGTCCGTGGTATATTTCAATTTTATCTTGTTTTAAATCATAAGAAACAGTAAATTGTCTCCAAAAGTTTTTAAATTTTTTATTAATAAATGATACAGGATTTTTTTCAAAAACATTGTTATTATTGGTTTGAAAAAGTTGGTTTTTTTTATGCTTTGGATTGTATAAAAAATAATTATTTTCAGGAAAATACTTACTCAAAACAGTAATTAGGTCTCGGCTATAATTACCTAAACCCGTTTTGTTATGGAAAACTCTTTTGGCTTCGAAACCTATGTTCATTTGCAATTATAATTTAAGAATTTTAGTAACTTGTTTTCAAAAAGATTGGGTACAAAAAGGTTTGTCAGTTGATGATAATCTGTAATTTTTTCATCAACATAATCATGAATATGAACTGATATATTTGTGGTTTCGTTTTCAAAAGCATTCCAGCTATTTTTTACAACACCCGTTGCAAAGATTGTGAATGTTGGTATTTCTAATGCTTTTGCCATATTAGTTGCACCACCTTCGTTACCAATTAATGCGTTACAATGGTTGGTTATTGCCAAAAATTTTCTTAAATCATCCTCAAAAACTTCAAAAAATATTTTTTGTTTTGTATCTTCATTGCATAAATCATAGAGTTCTTTGGCTTGATTTTTTTGGTACGGAAAATAATTATAAAGCAATTGAATTTCTCTATCTTGACAAATTGTATTTAAAACTTTTGCCATATTTTGCAGAGGAAATGTTTTTAATGGATTACTGCCAATGGCACTTATCATTACAATTGGTTTAGAGAAATTTAACCCGTTTTCAGATAAATATTTTTTTGCATATTGAATTTCTTCTTCTGTCAAGAATATTTTTGGTTTTATATTTTTAAAATCAATTCCGAGTGGTTTCAATAAAATCATTCGGTGTTCTATAGCGGTTGTTGCTCCTGCAAATGAATGGTTTGATCTTTCTATTGGATTGGAATATAGTAATTTGGAATAGAATTTACTGAAAGTAATGGTTGTTTTTGCACCAGAGAACCAACCAATAACTACGCTATTTGGCTTGCCATAAGCATCTACAACGATGTTGTATTTTTCTTTTCTTATTTTTAGTAAAAATTTTAAGAAAGCCCATTTTTCTTTTCGAGATTTTTCGTCAAGAACAACAATTTTATCTAAATACGGGTTGTTTTGTACAACTGCAAGAGCATTTTGATAAATTAAATAATGTATTTCTGCCGACGGAAATTTTTCTCGGATTGCTTCCAATAAAATGGTGCTGGTCAAAACATCTCCAATTCGTTTTTTTTGAATGACTAATATTTTCATTTGTATTTTTCTTTATCCTTGATTGATGGAAAAGACCATTTTTTTTTAACCCCGATTGAAGTGGAAATCCTTTTTTATTTTGTTTTTTGGAACAAAATAAAAAAGATTGTAACGAAAAGCGGGAAAGAGATTAATAAATTGGCCTATTGTATGGTTTCAAAAAAAATTATATTGCTACATTATATTCTCTTAAAGCATCGTTTAGGCTGGTTTTTAAATCAGTGCTGGTTTTTCGTTTTCCGATAATTAACGCACACGGTACTTGATAACTACCTGCTGGAAATTCTTTGGTGTAACTGCCTGGTATTACTACACTTCTGGAGGGAACTATTCCTTTCATTTCTATGGGTTTTTCGCCTGTTACATCTATAATTTTTGTTGATGCAGTTAGACATACATTGGCACCAAGTACAGCTTCGGTTTCTACTCTTACTCCCTCAACTACAATACACCTTGACCCTATAAAAGCTCCATCTTCAATGATTACGGGTGCGGCCTGCAAGGGTTCCAATACTCCTCCAATACCTACTCCGCCCGATAGATGTACATTTTTTCCGATTTGTGCACAACTGCCTACGGTTGCCCAAGTATCTACCATGCTACCTTCGTCAATATAGGCACCTATATTTACATACGAGGGCATTAAAATTACTCCTTTTGATATATAGGCACCGTGCCTTGCTACTGCATTTGGCACAATTCTAATACCTTTTTCTGCATAGTTTCGTTTTAATGGTATTTTGTCGTGATATTCAAAAATTCCTACCTCATAAGTTTCCATTTTTTGGATTGGAAAGTACATAACTACTGCTTTTTTTATCCATTCGTTTACCTGCCAAGCTTCATTTTTGTTAGGTTCAGCAACCCTTAATTTACCGGAATCTAATAATTCTATTACTTGTTTTATTGCAGTTATGGTCTTTTCGTCTTGTAATAGGGTTTTGTCTTGCCAAGCATTTTCTATTATTTGTTGTAAATTTGTCATTTGTTTTTAGTTTTTACAAATATAGTTTTATTCTATAATATATTTGATATAAAACAAAAGCCGCAAATCATTTTTTTCTGACTTGTGGCTTTTATTTTAATAGGATATTTAATTAGTTTTTAGCTTTCAATGCTTTTGCTTTATCCATCATATCTAGATATTTATATACACTAATTAATTGTCCTTTTACATCTTCGCTTGTTGGGGATAATTCATAGGCTTTTTCAAGAAATGGCAAGGCGTCGTTTACTAATTTTTTGCTTTCAGTGTTCAACAAATTGTATCTTTTTGTATCTTTTTCAGATGTGGTTAATTTTTTCATTTCGGCAGCATTTTTTTGCTGAAGATTGATTTTAATTTGTGCTAAATTTAAGTAGGCGTCTGCATAATCAGGCTTTAACTCTATTGCTTTTTTAAAATATTTTTCGGAATCGGCATCCATATTTGCTTTCATACTGACTACTCCAATATTGTAATTTAGTATAGCATCATTTGGATTTTTCTCTAATACTAATGAGATGTATTTTTTGTAATTTACTTCATCTTTTTGTTTAAAATAATAAAAATTTGCCAATTCAATTACAAGTGCGGTATCTTCTGGATTTGCAGCAATTGCATCTTCAAATGTTGTTTTTACTTCTTCTGGTTTACCAGTTTCGGCAGTAATTAGTGCTATATTTTTTAGAATTTCAGGTCTTTTTGAGGGTATTTTTTCATCTCTCGGTTTTTCATAACTTCCTGATTTTAAATATATATCTCTTTCGGTTTTTGAGGCAAAAGTATTTTCTATTTTAGTTTCTTTATTCAAAGCATAAAATCCAGTTCCTTCGCCAGTGTAATTAAGGTTTTTTAATTCGCTATAATATTGTAATGCAGTTGGATAATCTTTTGCATTGATTGCATAGCCTGCTGCATAGTATAGTTTTTCATGATCTTTTTTGTTAAAATCATATACACTTTTTAGAATTGCTGATCCATCTTTATAATTCCCTCCATCTCCTAATGAGGCTGCATAATTAATTAATGTAGGCTCTAAAACAGCAATTGCTTCATTTATATTTTTTGTGTAAATTTCCTTTCCTGATTTTTTTTCAAAATCTAAAACTTCCGAAAAACTTGAAGCCAACTGGGCAGTATTTTGGGTGTTAAAAAACTTTCCTCCTAACAAAGTGTTGGTTTTATTTTCTGGTTTTGCCATAGCATTTTTTAATTCTATAAATGGCGTTGAGGCTTTAAAATATTTAAAATATACTTTATCGGCATCGGTTCCATTAGCAATAAGACCCTCAGTTTTTGCAAGGGTTTCTTTAAATTCTACAATATCTTTATCAGATTGTGTATCTCTATCATAGATTTTTTTTAGCGTTTTCATTTCATCTTTTTGTGCAAATGAACTTGCTGAAAGCATTACTGTTGTAGCAATAATTAAGATTTTATTTTTCATTTTCTTTTGTATTTGTTAATTATTAATTGTTAGAGAGACAACCATATTAAATTCCTTTGTTTTGGATTTTTCTTGCAATGAGTGTTTCTTTTTTATGTTTTTAAATTTATTTCTACCTTATATTATTATATAGAATTTTTATAATTGCTTTTAGTCTTCGTCGTCAGTTTCAGCTTCGGCATCGTTTTCCTCATCTTCAATTTCCTCATCTTCCTCGTCATCATCGTC